>NZ_FNBU01000009.1 GCF_900102435.1 Sporolituus thermophilus DSM 23256
CCAGGAGTGTAAGGCGGGCAACCGCTTGAGCGGACTGGTACTAATCGGCCGAGGGCTTGACCTAAAAGACAATAGCCGTTGGACATTGGACGTTTGACGGAGAAAGCTAAAGTGCATAGCTTAATAATCTTCTGTGCAGTTTTGAAGGATCAATCCTTCAAAAAATAGTCGAAGCTCGAATGTCGAAAGTCGACAGGCGAGATAATCCGGTGTCGATAGCTACGGGGACCCACCTGTTCCCATACCGAACACAGCAGTTAAGCCCGTAAACGCCGAAAGTACTTGGCTGGAGACGGCCTGGGAGGATAGGTAGACGCCGGTTACACCAAAAGAGCACCTAACACTAGGTGCTCTTTTGGTATTTTATAGTTTTGCCCTTATTAATTTTGCCAGCCAAAATACGTCTTTTACGCGGGTGCTGTAACGTTTTTAAATATTTAAGGGTTTATCGACATACTGTATACCTGCCACCGAAAGGGTAACTTGACCAGATGTCAAATCGGTTATTGTCTGACATAAAAAATTTTCCCTGTTTTTTTCAGCCAACACATGGATTGTTACCTGTTCGGCGAAATCTTTCTTTTTTATGATATAGTTATTGCTGTGCAGATAGTGTTCAACTATCCCCAATAAATCGTAATTAGCTTTAAGTATGAAATAAGTATGGGGAATTCTTTCCAAGATTCCTGCTGCCTGCAGTCCTAAAGCGGCCATTTTTCCGTAAGCCCTGATTAATCCGCCTGTGCCTAATTTTATTCCACCGAAATAGCGGGTAACGACAATTACGGCATCTGTTATTTTATTTTTCTTTAAAGTTTCGAGAATGGGTATGCCTGCCGTTCCAGCAGGTTCACCATCATCGTCGGCTTTTTGCTGCTGACCGTGTGAACCGATAATGAATGCAGAGCAGTTATGGGTAGCATCCCAATGCTTCTTTTTGACAGTTCCGATGTAATCAATGGCATCTTGGACAGAGATTGCCCGGTTAACTTGGACAATAAATTTGGATTTATTGATTTCTAGCGCTGTTTCCCCATAACCTTTCACTGTCCGATAACTTTCCATGTATTCCTCCTGTGCAAATATTTCCCTGGAAATAAATGTAATTCAATGTTGACATACTGGACAAAAAAAGGCATTCCTGCCGCCTACACGTTTGGTTTGAATGGGAGTGCCGCAGACATAACAGGGTTCGCCTGTCCGGTAAGCCACTTGCAGGTGAGGCGTATAACCACCGGTAATGGTATCGTCGCTCGAAAATTTTTCTTCATAGACGCCGCCGTAATTAATAGCATCATTTAGAATTCTACGGATACACCGGTAGAGGCTTTGCTTTTCTTCTTCTGAAAGGGTACTGCTTTTTCGCGTAGGAAGGATCTGGCTGCAAAAAAGAACTTCATTGGAGTACACATTCCCTATGCCGGCAATGAACTTTTGGTCTATCAGCAAGGGCTTTATCATTCCCTTGTGTTGTTGCAGAAGGTTATTAAAGATATCATAAGTGAAGGCAGGTGATAAAGGTTCAGGCCCCAGGGCGGCAAGTTCAGGTGTTTGTGCTAAGTCTGCTGTAGGAACTAGGTGAATGTATCCTAAATTCATTTTAAAAAACGCTAGGCGTTCGCCGTTGTCAAAACCGAGGAGAATAGAAGGTCGTTTTGCAATGATCTCATTTTTATAATAGAAACGAACAAAACCTTCAAGCATAAAATGCACTATAAAAGAAAATGTATTAGTCAGCGACAGGACAAGAATTTTTGCTCGGCGCTGTACCTGGCAAATTTCTTGAGCTATGAGAGCTTGTTGAAATAATTCGGGAGATGTATTAAGTGTTTTCGGACGGGATACTTCTACCTCTGCGATTTTTTTACCTTCTACGCTTCGCGCAAGATGTTTACGTAAGGTTTCAATTTCTGGAATTTCCGGCATAAACAAATCAGTCCTTTTGCGAACTTTTGGTCTAGGCCTTTGTAGTCTGAAAATAGTATACTAATAACTTGGGAAATTTACCCGAATTTTAGAAAAGATGAACCGCCAGGCCGAATAAGTCGGTCTGGCGGATTTCTTTACTTGCCGTTGGGGGCGATGACGGCTTTTATTACGCGGCAGTGTTCAACGTCCTCTAAAGCTTGATTAATATCGGTAAGACTATAGTGTCGGCTGATAAGACGTTCCCAGGCAAAACGTTGATGATATTTAGCCATGATTTGGATAGAACGGTAAAAGTGACTCAGGTCAATTCCCCAAACGCCTTTTATTGTCAGATGTTTTTTATTTAGGTCTAGGTGAGGATTAAAGGTAACTTCCCCGTTATCAGTATATTGACCAACGATGATATAAGTACCTGCATCCCGTACCATGGCCATACCTTCGTTTAAAGCAGACGGAACACCTGTTGCTTCAATTACTACGTCAGCGCCGCGGCCGCCAGTAAGCTCCTTTACTGCTGCGATCCTATCCGCTGTATCCATAGTTTCAATGTTAATAACGGCGCCAACTCCAAAATCCTCGGCCAGTTTGAGCCGTAGAGCGGGGGCGCCAACAACAATGACCTGTAGTGCGCCGGCCAGTTGTGCCAGGATGGCCGCGTTTAGGCCCACAGGGCCGCAGCCTTGGATTACCACGCTGTCCCCTAACTTTATTCCTGCCTGTTCAACGGCATGAAAAGCGGTAGGAAGACCACAGCCGCCACCAATAAAAGCTTCCGGTTTTATCTGCCATGGTAATTTGACAATTTTCACGCCCGGTTTCAAGTAGATTTTTTCGCTCCAACCACCTAAAATTCCATCCTGCACGCCATAGGTAATTCCATAAACTTTGCGGTGAGGGCAGCGGGTCGATGCTTTTGCAACCAGGCAATACCAGCAATTATGGCAAGTTTCATGAACATCTAAAAATGTGACCACATCGCCAGGATGAAGTAAGTTGCCGTCCACATCATAGACAGGTCCGTTGGTTTGTGTGATGCGCCCGACATTTATGTGTCCTGGAATAATTGGATAAGGAACACCGGCAAGGCGTCCATTGAACAAGTGAACGTCAGTTCCGCATACTTCGCTATAAATTGTTTCGAGTAAGGCAGCTCCATCTTCCAGCTTTGGCTCCGGCAAATCAACGATTCGCACTTTAGCAAGCGGCTTTTCCATGATTGCTGCTCGGATCATAGCCATACCCCTTTCTTGCGTTGATATTTAAAATATTTTGGAAAGAGGTATAGATTTCCTGCTAAGGAAAAGGCAAGAGGATGTCAAAATAAACCAAAAAAATTCAAAGAAAAAAGGAAATATACTTTTTACACAGAATTAATACACTAAAACGAACTAAAGCTTTGAAGCGGTGAAACCAAGTTATTTGGTTTTTGCATAAAAACACCTTCGCAATGAACGGGCCAAACCACAAAAAATCAAATTAGGATAATTATTTTTATTGTTGTGCATTATAAACCGGTTTTAAAAAGGTGGGACATATGACCGAGAGCAGTTTACTCCAGTCGTTTGTACGTGTGGCAAAATATATTCCACAGTTAGTAACCGGTAAAGTCGGTATGGTCGTTAGTGACCGGGAAAAATGGCTTGTGTCCTATTCTATTCCTGAACTGGCTAAACAAGTAGTGGTTGGCGAGCGCATCAAACCCGGTTCGGCCGTATACCAGGCCATGCAGAAACGGCAGAGAGTTGTCGTAGAGGTGGCTAAGGAAGTTTACGGAATTCCTTATATTGCCGTAAGTATGCCGATTATTGAGAACGGTGAAGTCATAGGAGCGGTCGCTATCCACGAATCATTGGAGAGAAAAGAAACGTTATTAACGGCCGCGCAGCAGCTTTCAAATTCCGCTACCGAGTTAGCCTCCTCTATACAATCTATCTTAGCCCAAGCGGAAGAATTGGCAGCCAGTGGGAAATTTTTAAAGGACCTCGCTCTGCAGGCTAATCAGCAGGTAAGCGAGACTGACACCGTTGTCAGGTTTATTCAGGATGTGGCTAGTCAGACAAACTTACTGGGACTGAACGCTGCTATTGAAGCTGCCCGGGTTGGGGAACACGGACGCGGATTCGGTGTAGTAGCTGATGAGGTCCGAAAGCTAGCTATCAACAGCGCTAGTTCTGCCACTCAAATTACCTCTATTCTTAATCGCATTAATCAATCTATTCAAAAAATCGCCGCAGAGATTACGCAAATCGATGCCGTAACCGAACATCAGGCAAATACGATCCAAAAACTAACGGCCCATAGTCAGGAACTGTTGGCTATGTCAGAGCAGCTGGCGAAGCTGGCCTCTCATCTTAATACAGATAATAAGCAATGATCTATAAATTAAATCCCTCGCCGGTCTTTTTACCAGCGGGGGATTTCTTTAGGTTTTATATACTCAAGTTCTATTCTACTAATTCGAGACGCGGATTGGGGCGGTAACTGCGCCCCACTTTAGCGCAAGGGCGCCCGTCAACCATGACAATATCTGCGGTAAAATTAATATTATTATTAAAAAGACTGCTTCCTACAGCATAGATGTCGACAGGTACTTTTTCTGCCTCAAACTGGGCAATACGTTCGGCCGTAAAGCCACCGGACACCATGATGCGAACATGGCCAAAACCAGCTTCATCAAGTGCTTTACGTACATTGAATACCAACTGCGGACAAACTCCGGTTGGCTTAAAAGTTCCCATGTAGGGGATAACAGACTGATCAACTAGGTTATCAGCCGTATCCAGGCGAACAGCCCATAGTTTTTCGCCCAGTTCTTTGGCTACTGCTAATGCTGTACCGACACAATCGTTATTGAAATCAACCAGTGCCACGCGATGAACAGCAGGGTCAATGTGCCGGTCAAATGCGCAAGTGGCTTTTACGGTGTCTCCACCATACGCGGCAATTAAGGCATGCGGAATAGTACCTAGCGCCGGGGCATGCCAATAAATTCCGTTGGCGGGAGTCGAAACACCGTGTATGCCGCCAATGTGGGCGGCATAGCCGTCACTTAGCTGGGTAGAATAGTGGTCGAAGCGGGATGGAAAGAAAAGAACGGGTTTACCATTTGCGGCTTTGACAGCTTGGTGGACGTTGGTAGCAATCTTGGTTTGTCGGGAAAGAACGCCGAGATACACTGTTTCGAGATGGGCGAAATCGGCTAAGTCTCCTTCAATTGTCATCACAGTCTCCCAGGGTTCGATCATGTCCCCGTCATGGAGGGCATGAATAGTAAGCTTTTCTGGATTAAAGGCACATTTTTTTATAATGGCTATTGCTTCGTCAATACCGCACAACATGGCATGCTGCCGTTGAAACACCTGCATCAAAACGCGGGGGTGATGATTATCTTTTGTCAATATTTCTTGGGTACGGAGAAAATAACTGTCACTATAAAAACCACTTTTGATTTCGTCAACAGGTATCCGAAAAACGTCTGGTGCCAAACGTTTTTTCATTCTAAATATCCTCCTAATACTTCATCTTTGTTGCTAAATTTTACATTATTAGTTATTATTCTACATATTATCTATGATACAATAAGATATATTTCACTGCAATACAGGAGGCTACCTTATGAGTTTCAATCCCCGCGTTATACAAATAGATAACGAACAGCAAGCCTGGGAAATCCTAACCCGCCTAGGCTGTGATCCGGCAGGTATCAAGATAATGGCGGGAAAGTCTGTTTTTAAAACTGTTATGCTGGAGAATGTTTCGAGCAAAGCGGCCAATCTCCTTAAACAGACTTTTCTCGCCAAAGGTGCTGAAGTGGCGGTGTCACGCGGGACGGCTGACCTCAGTGTGGAGACGACCGATGTAGTTGTTTGTGCAACTTTAAAGCAATACAGGTTAGCATTATCCCAACTGAAAGCTCAGCCTTGGGGCCTGCCGAAAGTGGCGGAGGAACTGGAAATGGTTTTGGCTGCAAGTGAAAATTTTCCTGTCCGTCATTTTTCCTGGGCTGACCGGCAGCTCAGCTTAAGTCCGGAGCGGACGATTATCATGGGAATTTTAAATGTAACACCTGATTCCTTTTCTGATGGCGGAAGGTATAATAATTTGGACGCTGCCCTGAAACAGGCAGAAAAAATGGTTAGAGACGGTGCTGATATTATCGATATCGGCGCTGAGTCGACCCGACCTTACGGAGCTGCTAAGATTTCGGCCGAAGAAGAAATGGAACGGCTGCTTCCTATCTTAGAAAAATTAGTGTCCACCGTTCCGGTGCCGATCTCGGTGGACACTTATAAAGCCACCGTTGCTGAAGAAGCCCTGAAACTTGGCGCCCATATCATCAATGATGTCTGGGGCCTGCAGGGCGATCCCTGTATGGCTGAAGTGGTGGCCAAATATCAAGTACCAGTTGTCGTAATGCATAATAAGACAGATGCCGTTTACGAGCGTGATATTATGGCTGAAATATGCGCCTTCCTGCGGCGCAGTCTGGAAATCGGCACGGCCGCCGGCATTCAAGCTGAGCATTTTATTGTGGACCCGGGAATTGGCTTTGGCAAAACACCTGACCAGAATTTGGCAATTATGGCCCGCCTCGACGAACTTAAGTCCTTAGGATGTCCCATATTGCTCGGTACGTCGCGCAAGCGGTTTATTGGCGAAGTGCTTAACTTACCTGTTGACGACCGGGTAGAAGGCACAGGGGCAACGGTAGCCTTAGGGATTGTCAAAGGGGTTAGCATTGTGCGCGTACACGACGTAAAGCAAATAGCACGTATTGCGCGGATGAGTGATGCCATGGTAAGGAGGCGGGGATGATGAGCGACCGGATTTTATTGCAAAACATGGTATTTTATGGCTATCATGGCGTACATGAACATGAACAGGAACATGGCCAGCGGTTTTATATAGACTTAGAAATAGAGGCCGATCTCGGTTTAGCGGGTAAGACTGATAACTTGGTAGATACCGTGGATTATACTTTGATTTACCGCATTGTCAAGGATATTGTGGAAACACGCCGTTTCCGGTTATTGGAGGCCTTGGCCGACCACATTGCTACCGCTGTCTTTAACACAGGTTCTTTGGTTAGCGCCGTTACCGTCAGGGTACGAAAACCGGCCGTACCTATTCCGGGTTCACTCGACTATGTACAGATTGAGATCACTCGGAGGCTAAGAACATGATAATTCTAGGGTTCGGTTCGAATATAGGCGACCGGGAAGAAAACATCCGCTTGGCTATACAGTTTCTGGGTAAGGACCCATCGATTGAGGTGTTACGTGTCTCGTCTCTATATGAAACGGAACCTGTTGGCAAGAAGGATCAACCGTCTTTTCTTAACGCGGTTGCAAGTATTGCGACGGCTTATGGCCCTGAGCAGCTTCTGGAAACCTGCCTGAGTGTGGAAAGGACATTGGGCAGAGTGCGTACCTTGAGGTGGGGACCTAGGACTATCGATATTGATATCTTAGTTTATAACGATGTCTGCATGAAAACGGATACACTCACCTTACCTCATCCCCGGATTTCAGAACGAAGATTTGTATTGGTTCCTTTGCAGGAAATCACTGGTGACCTGCCCGTTTATGGCGATCTAACCGCCGCTGAATTACTGGCACGCACTGCTGATAACAGCAAGGTGGAATGGTACGGAACCCTTTGAGAAGAGGAGTTTACCATGAAGCATAAGTTTCGCGTTCTCTTTATCACTGCCCCGATTGGAGCGGGTCATGTTCGCGCGGCGCAGGCAGTAAGCAAGGCGCTTCAGGACTTCCAACCCGGCGCGGAAACGGCTATTGCCAATGTTTTTGATTTCTTTCCCGCTGCCATTGGCAAATCGATACTGAAGATATATCTCGCCATTTTGGATTTGATTCCCGGTGCTTATGGCGCCATGTATGGCTGGGGGAATAAAAGTCCTTTGGCGGTAAAGGGGCGGGAATTAATAAGCCAATACCTTGCTCGTCAGATGAGACATTATATTTCCCAGTATCAGCCTTCTGCCGTTGTTTGTACTCATGCTACTCCGGCCGGACTTATAGCTCATTTAACCAAAACTGCTGGCTTGGATATTCCTACCTTTGCCGTTGTTACTGATTTTGTCGTGCATCGCCTATGGGTTTATCCGGAAATTGGTCATTATTTTGTTGCTAATGAAACCATGCGTAACTATCTCATTGAGCATGGAGTAGACTCAGCACGTATTTCTGTTATCGGCATACCAATAGATAGTGCCTTCGCTGTACCCAGCTCCCCCAATATATTGTCAAAGTTAGGTCTTGATCCAGAGCGGCGAACGATCCTGGTTATGGGGGGCGGGGCAGGCATATTGCCTATGGACAAAATTATTGATATATGTGACGGTCTCGACGTTTCGCTACAGCTTATAGTTGTTACTGGCAACAATGCTAAAATGTATGATAAAGTACTTCGCCGGGCCAAGGACGCCAGGCATCCAGTGCGGGTATTTGGCTTCGCCCACAATGTACATGAACTTATGACTGCCGCCAGCCTGCTTATATCCAAGCCTGGCGGCATGACGTCGGCAGAAGCTCTGGCGAAAGGCCTACCGATTTTAATTTATCGTCCCATACCTGGTCAAGAAGAAGCTAATACCCAATATCTATTAGCCCAGGGAGTCGCTGTACAGGCCAATCAGCTGCAAGAATTGAAAATACAGTTGGCGCGCCTACTTATTGACCATCCGGCAGATCTTGAGATGATGCGGCAACAAGCCTTAGCCTTGGGACGGCCATTCGCCGCCCAGGATGCTGCCCGTATTATCAATGATAAAATATCTCAATTTATGCCTTGACCAGAATTTTCATACCAGTTATAATAATCCCCAGCAGTTGCCTTTATAGGCAACTTTTTTCAAGGCGGTGCACGGGCAGATGGAGAGAATATATGCGGCAGCTCTGCAAATGGTGCCGGGAATCGGTTCTTCGCGGCTCAGGAACTTAATTGCTTTTTTTGGTAGCGCCCAGCAAGCCTGGCAGGCTAATAGGGGCGATTTATTTTTGTGTCGTTGTCTCGATGAGACCAGTTGTAATAATTTGCTTGTACACCGGGAAAAGATAGATATACATCGTTTAGCGGAACGGTGGCGTCAAGCTGGGATTTGCATTTGTCTGTTTACCGACCATGAATACCCGCCACTACTACGGGAAATTTTTAATCCGCCTTACGTTTTATTTTACCGAGGCAGGCTTCCCCGGACAGAGGAACTTCTAATTGCAATTGTTGGCGCCAGGCGGGCAACATCATACGGACGGAATGTCGCCCAAATGCTAGGTGCCGGGTTGGCTGCCGCCGGTATCGGTGTGGTCAGCGGCGCAGCAAGGGGTATTGATACGGCGGCGCACAAGGGGGCGCTGCAAAAAGGCCCAACCTATGCTGTATTAGGGTGTGGCGTGGACGTCTGTTATCCTCCGGAAAACGCCAAAATACTGGCCGAAATTGCCGAGACAGGTGGCATTATATCGGAATACGCCCCGGGCACGCCGCCACACGCCGGTCATTTTCCGGCGCGTAACCGTATTATAAACGGGATGTGCCGTGGCGTTGTCGTGGTGGAGGCAGGGGAAAGAAGCGGCGCTTTGATTACAGTCGACTATGCTTTGGAGGAGGGCAGGGATGTATTTGCCGTTCCCGGAAGCATATTTTCCGAAGGTAGTAAAGGCGTTCACCGCCTGCTTAAACAGGGCGCAAAGCTCGTTACCGAAGTTCAGGACATCCTAGAAGAATATGATGTGCGGCCAGTGTCTCATTATGCGGCTCCGGAACTTTTGCCTGATGAAGCTGCTGTTTATGGCAGTCTTGATTATGAACATCCTCTCAGCGTTGACGAAATTGTCGTAAAAACAAATCTTCCCGCATCTAAAGTAACATATGCACTCCTACAGCTTGAATTACGCGGCCTGATAGGCGAAGACGGCGCCAAGCGTTATATTCGCACGGCTAGGGAGGGAGACAGGTGAGTAAAGCGCTCGTTGTCGTGGAGTCGCCAGCTAAGGCTAAAACAATTGAAAAGTTTTTAGGTAGAAATTATACCGTCCGTGCTTCGATGGGGCATTTGCGCGATTTGCCGAAAAGTCAGTTTGGTGTTGATATAGAACAGGATTTTACTCCCAAATATATTAATATCCGCGGTAAGGGAGAAATTATAAAAAACCTGAAAGAAGAAGCAAAAAAAGCAGATGCAGTATTTCTTGCCACCGACCCGGATCGGGAAGGTGAAGCCATCGCCTGGCATTTGGCTCATATCTTGAATATACCAGCCGATAAAGCATGTAGGATTGAATTTAATGAGATTACTAAGACTGCCATTCAGCAGGCAATTAAAAAGCCGCGGCCAATTAACAAATATCGGGTAGATGCTCAACAGGCCCGACGTATTTTGGACCGCATTGTCGGCTACAAGCTTAGTCCGTTGCTGTGGCGTAAAGTGCGCAAAGGACTCAGTGCCGGGCGGGTGCAATCAGTGGCAGTGCGGCTGATTTGCGACCGCGAAAAAGAAATCCAAGCATTCGTTCCGGAAGAATATTGGACGCTGACGGCCAAACTAAGGGAGAAAGCCCGGGCAGCTTTATTTGAAGCGGAAGTAATCACCGTAGATGGCGAAAAAATCAAAATTGCCAACGAGACGCAGGCGGAAGCCTTTAAAACCGAGCTTGAACAGGCAGAGTTTACAATTTCCGAAATTAAACGTAAGGAGCGTCGCCGCAATCCGGCGCCACCTTTCACTACCAGCAGTCTCCAGCAGGACGCGGCGCGCAAGCTTGGGTTTACGTCCCGCAAAACCATGATGCTGGCTCAGCAACTTTACGAAGGATTGGATATCGGCAGCAAAGGCCCGGTAGGTCTTGTTACCTATATCCGTACCGATTCAACACGAGTTGCGGAAACTGCCCAACAAGAAGCGCGAAAATACATTGCGGACAAGTATGGCAGTTCTTATTTGCCAGAACGTCCTCCCATCTATGCTAATAAAAAAGCCCAAGATGCGCATGAGGCGATCAGGCCGACCAGTCTTGAACTGGAGCCGCAAAGTTTGGCTAATTTTCTTACCCGTGATCAACTTAAACTGTATACGCTTATTTGGGAGCGGTTTCTTGCCAGTCAAATGGCAGCCGCTGTTTATGACACTCTAGCGGTAGACATTACGGCTGGCCGGTTTGGCCTTAGGGCCACAGGATCCCAACTTAAATTTCCGGGTTTCATGGCAGTGTACACCGAAGCAAAAGATGAGGAAGAAAAAGAAAAAGATATTCAACTGCCGGAGCTTATGCTTGGCCAGACGCTAAAATTGGCCAAAATTGTTCCCAAACAGCATTTCACACAGCCGCCGCCCCGCTATACCGAGGCTTCACTGGTAAAAACACTGGAAGAGAAGGGGATCGGCCGCCCCAGTACCTACGCCCCCATAATTCAGACGATTATTGAACGCGGATATGTACAGCGTGTTGATAAGAAGTTTCAACCAACTGAGTTAGGGTTTGTAGTTGTCGATCTGCTAAAACGCCATTTTCCCGATATCGTGGACGTAGAGTTTACCGCGAGCATGGAAGACCGTCTTGATGATATCGCCGAAGGTGAAATTTCCCATGTTGAGGTGCTCCGGAATTTTTACCAACCCTTTGCAGAGACGTTAAGCAATGCTGAGAAAGAAATCCTTCAGGTAGAGCTTCCCGTTGAAGTATCGGACGTGAAGTGCGAAAACTGTGGGCGTTTTATGGTAGTTAAACACGGACGTTATGGCAATTTTTTGGCCTGTCCGGGTTTTCCGGAATGTCGCAACACCAAGTCAATTTTAAAAACAATGGGGGTAAGGTGTCCTAAGTGTCAAGGTGAGATTGTAGAGCGACGGACAAAACGGGGTAAGGTTTTTTACGGCTGTGAAAACTATCCAGCTTGCGAATTTGTAACTTGGGATACGCCTTTGCAGGAAACGTGCAAAACTTGTGGTTCGTTTATGGCCCGCCATAGTTTCAAAAAAGGCAGTTCGAAAGTAGTCTGCGCTAACCCTGCCTGTCCTACAAATGAGCAGATACCGGCGGCTAAATCTGAGGATTCAAAAACTAGCGGTAAGCGGAGGAAAAAAAGTGGGTAGAGTAACAGTAATCGGGGCCGGTCTGGCTGGCAGCGAGGCAGCTTGGCAAATTGCTGAGGCCGGTGTGGACGTAGATTTATTCGAAATGCGTCCTAAGGTTATGACGCCGGCGCATCATACCGGTTTTTTTGCTGAGCTTGTCTGCAGCAATTCTCTCCGGGCTGCGGCGGTTGAAAATGCGGTCGGTCTATTAAAAGAAGAAATGCGGCGGCTTAATTCCATTATTATGCGGGCCGCCGATGCTAACCGCGTTCCCGCGGGAGGCGCTTTGGCCGTAGACCGGGAAAAGTTTAGCCGAATGGTAACCGACCTTATCTCATCACATCCTCGTATCCGAGTGATAGCTGAAGAAGTAAAAGATATTCCTAAAGCTCAGCCGCTGGTTATTGCCAGCGGTCCTTTGACTTCTCCTGCTTTATCCGAGGCCATCGCGCGGTTGACCGGACATGATTATCTGTATTTTTACGATGCTGCCGCGCCGCTTGTAACCGCCGATTCGCTGAACATGGATAAAATCTATCGCGCTTCCCGTTACGGAAAAGGGGATGATGACTACCTTAATTGTCCAATGACCAAAGAAGAATATGAAAGGTTTTGGCATGAACTGGTTCATGCCGAAACGGCTCCGGTAAAAGAATTTGAAAAAGAAGTATTTTTTGAAGGATGTATGCCTGTTGAAGTAATGGCCAAACGCGGTATCGACACGTTGCGGTTTGGCCCAATGAAACCGGTGGGGCTAAGACATCCCGTAACGGGAGAAGTCCCGTATGCCGTGGTACAGCTTCGCCAAGACAATGGGGCAGCAACTCTATACAATATCGTTGGTTTTCAGACTCACCTTAAATGGCCGGAACAAAAGCGTGTTTTTAGGCTAATACCGGGACTGGAGAATGCAGAATTTGCGCGTTATGGCGTAATGCATCGCAATACTTTTATTAATTCTCCGAAACTCCTAAAACCCACTCTCCAGATGCAGAGCAATCCCGATATTCTATTTGCCGGACAAATCACCGGTGTTGAGGGATATGTAGAATCGGCGGCTTGCGGCATAGTCGCCGGCATCAATGCCGCTCGGCTGGCCCGCGGGCAGGAGCCAATAGTTTTTCCTGAGGAGACGGCCCATGGTGCGCTTTGCCGGTACATTACTCATGCGGATCCTCGACATTTCCAACCTATGAATGTAAATTTCGGGTTGCTTCCTTCCCTGGATCAGCCGGTCCGTGACAAAAAACGGAAAAATGCGCTTATTGCCAAGAGGGCGATTGCCAGTCTGGAAAATTTTATAGAAAAATTAGACAATGGTCTTGCATAAAATTACCGCTTATGCTAGTATAAATTAATGAGTTTGGTCTAACAGGATTTTCGACAAAAAACGAGGTATTATGCGCTTCTGCCGACAGCAAATAGAACAATTTTTTCGATATCTACGGTTAGAGAAAAACGCCTCCCCGCACACGGTAAAGAGTTACCGAGAGGACATTGAACAATTCTGGGAATTTGCCCTCCAACATGAGGGAGGCGAGGTGCATTTCGCCGCCATTACTCCCTTGCTTATCCGCACCTATTTGGCAAAGCTGAAGGCTGATGATTATGCACGCACGACCATTGCCCGGCGGATTGCCGCGTTGCGCTCTTTTTACCGTTTTTTATGCCGGGAAGGTTTAGTCGATATTAATCCTTTTAAACTAGTTCACACACCTAAAATCGAAAAAAAACTGCCTGTTTTTTTAGACGAGGGGGAAATTACAGACCTATTGGAACTGCCGGCTGATGATGCACTTGGCCGGCGTGATGCGGCGATAATGGAATTGCTATACGCCTCTGGAGTTCGTGTTGCTGAACTGACAGGTCTGAAAACTGGTGATGTGGATTTGGTCAGTCGTTTTATCATTGTCTGTGGCAAAGGAGCCAAAGAGCGCATTGTGCCCATAGGGCGTACAGCGGCAACAGCTCTGGAACACTATCTAGCTGATGCCCGCCCGCAACTATACAGCAAATGGCGTAAAGAACAACACCAATATTTATTTGTCAACAGCAAAGGTGGACCGCTTACTGATCGCAGCGTAAGAAGAATTGTTGACAAATACGTAGCTATTCTTGCTGTTGCTAAAAAAGTTAGTCCTCATACCATCCGGCATACCTTTGCCACACATATGCTAAATAATGGTGCGGACTTACGCTCTGTGCAAGAAATGCTTGGGCATGTCAACCTTTCGACCACACAACTGTATACCCATGTTACGAAAGAAAGGCTCAAGGCAGTTTACCGGGAGACTCATCCCCGAGCATAGGAGGTGGAAGGGTTATGTTTCATGCAACAACTATTGTCGCTGTGCGCCATCAGGGGAAAACGGCCATTGCCGGGGACGGCCAAGTTACTTTTGGCGGCAATACGGTTATGAAACACAATGCGAAAAAAGTGCGCCGTCTGTACCATGGCAAAATTTTGGCCGGTTTTGCTGGTTCAGTTGCCGATGCTTTTACGCTGTTTGGCAAATTTGAAAGCAAACTGGAAGAGTTTAACGGCAACATTATGCGCGCTGCCGTTGAATTGGCAAAAGAATGGCGAATGGATAAGGTGCTCAGGCGCCTAGAAGCGCTTTTAATTGTTTGCGATGCTCAATCAATGCTAATTATATCTGGTAACGGCGAGGTGATCGAGCCGGATGATGGTATTACCGCGATTGGTTCCGGCGGTCCTTACGCCCTGGCCGCAGCCCGAGCGCTAGTTAAGCATTCCGGCTTATCTGCGGCGGAGATTGCCAGAGAAGCGCTCCAAATTGCCGCTGCGATTTGTGTTTTCACCAATGACCAGATCACGGTAGAGGAACTTTAAAGGGGGGGAGTGCGGGGGATGGAACTAACCCCAAAACAAATCGTCGCCCAATTAAATAAATATATTGTTGGGCAGCATGAGGCGAAAAAAGCAGTAGCTGTAGCCTTGCGCAACCGCTGGCGCAGCAAGCAGCTTCCAGCGGAACTCAAGGAAGAAATCATTCCCAAAAATATTCTTATGATCGGTCCTACCGGCGTAGGTAAAACAGAAATTGCCCGTCGCCTGGCCAAGTTGGTTAATGCTCCTTTTGTAAAAGTGGAAGCAACGAAATTTACGGAAATTGGTTATGTAGGACGCGACGTGGAATCTATGGTGCGCGATTTGGTGGAAACGGCTATCCGTATGGTCAAGCAGGAAAAAATGCTTGAGGTTAATGACCGCGCGCGGGAGTTGGCGGATGAGCGCATCATAGACCATTTTTATCCTCCCGCCAAAAAAGAACCACCGCGGAATCCTTTTGAGATACTGTTCACCGGGGGAATGAGCCCGCAAAAAGAACAGCAACCGGCGCCCGAGCCGCCTCGGCAGGATGTTGGCAGAGAGTGGTGGCGTAAGCGGCTGAAGCAAGGTGAGTTAGAGGACGAACTTATTGAAATTACGGTTGAAGACAGTTCGCATCCAATGGTCGGCATGTTCGCGGGTGCTGGTATTGAAGAGATGGGAATCAATCTTCAAGATATGCTTGGAAGTTTGCTGCCGAAAAAGCAGAAGAAGCGTAAAGTCACAGTTGCGAATGCCCGCAAGATTTTTACGCAGGAAGAAGCGCAAAAGCTAATTGATATGGATGATGTAATCGCTGAGGCAGTTTATCAGGCAGAAAACTATGGGATTATCTTTTTAGATGAAATTGATAAAATTGCCGGGCGCGGACATTCCTCCGGGCCTGATGTTTCGCGGGAAGGTGTACAGCGCGATATTCTGCCTATTGTCGAAGGTTCCACGGTAATGACTAAATACGGCCCGGTGAAGACCGACCATATTTTGTTTATTGCCGCCGGCGCTTTTCACATTTCCAAGCCTTCTGACCTAATCCCCGAATTGCAGGGGCGCTTTCCCATCCGTGTAGAACTTACCAGCTTGTCAAAAGAAGATTTCCGACAAATTCTCACCGAGCCGGCTAATGCCCTCATTAAGCAATATACCGGGTTATTAGCAACGGAAGGTATAATAATCGAGTTTACCGAAGATGCTATTGATGAATTAGCAGAAATTGCATGCAAAGTAAATGCGCAAACGGAAAACATTGGGGCGCGCCGCCTACATACCGTTTTGGAAAAATTATTGGAAGACCTTGCTTTTGAAGCTCCTGATTTGACAGAGAAGCATATTGTCATTGATCGGCAGTATGTGCAGTCTAAACTCGAGCACATCGTTGTTAACCAGGATCTATCTCATTATATTTTATAATTATGGTTTTTCATTTATTTTTAATTTTAATTAAGTAAGTATGAAAGGTAGGAGAATGAACCGTGCCATCATTGCTGGATCGCACTCGAAAAATTAATAAATTGCTGCAAAAAGCCGAAAAAGTCCAATATGACGATATTTCTTCTGTATTAAGCAGTGTAATGAGCGCCAACGTCTACATTGTCAGCAAAGAAGGCGCCGTTTTAGGGTATGCCCTCATTGACGATTTCGAATGTGACTTAATGCGCGACAGAGTCCTCAAACAGGGAAACTTCCCAGAACGCTACGTCGAATGGCTGCTCAAAATCAGTGAAACTTCGCCCAACCTCCGCCTGGAAAGCGGTATGTGTGCTTTTAGCGAAGGTACGGCGTGCATATTTAATGATAAGTTTACGACTATCGTTCCTATTCATGGCGGCGGTGAAAGAATTGGCACGTTGATTGTTGCTAAATTCCACGAGGAGTTTACGGACGATGACCTTATTTTAGCGGAATACGGTGCTACCGTCGTTGGTATGGAAATCTTGCGGGACCGCAGTGACAAAATTGAAGAAGAAGCTAGAAAAAAAGCAACCGTTCAGGTTGCGCTTGGAACTCTTTCTTACTCTGAACTGGAGGCGGTTATGCACATCCTTGGAGAACTGGAAGGCAATGAAGGGTTGCTAGTGGCGAGTAAAATTGCCGACCGGGTTGGCATTACCCGCTCTGTTATTGTCAACGCGCTTCGTAAATTTGAAAGCGCAGGTGTTATTGAGTCCAAGTCACTGGGCATGAAGGGAACTTATATCAAGGTGCTTAACGACCGGCTATTAGATGAACTAAAAAAAATTAAAAAGTAATCAGAGTGTAGACAAAACCCGCTTTCAAGCCGTAAGGCAAGGAAGCGGGTTTTTGGATATTGTGCGCCCGGCATGAGGCATACGGACTAAACCAATTTTCACATAAAATAGGACTTTTGTCGGTTTTTCGCTTCTTATAGCAATTATTATGTAGTTTTAAAGGATTTTCCCGATTCTTGTAGAACTAATCACTGAACTTAGCAAATTTTACTAATTACGGAGTTTACAGAAAGTGAGCTGGTTTGGGTGTTCGACGCCTTAGTCTCCTCTCCGCACGTAAAAGTTTTAGAGAGGGCTTTAGCGGCTGCTGCTCTGCGGCACAAAGTCATTAGTAATAATATTGCCAATGTAAACACGCCAGGCTTTAAACGCAGTGAGGTGCACTTTGAAGAGCATCTAAAGCAGGCTCTTACCGGAAAATCAGGTCTTTCCAGGACACATCAGCGACACCTAGCGGCAAAGAGTGATGATCTTTCTATTGAAATAATGGCCGTCACCAATACTGCCTTTCGTGCTGACGGCAATAACGTCGATATTGATTTTGAAATGGCCGAAATGGCAAAAAACAACATTTACTATGACGCTGTTGCGCAGCAACTCTATCGTTATTTTAGCAACCTTAAGTCCGTTATTAATGAAGGGAGACGTTAGATATGGGTTTATTTGGCGCAATTGATGCGGCCGCATCCGGCATGACGGCGGAGCGTCTCAGGATGGACGTTATTTCTAACAATATTGCCAATGCCAACACCACCCGCACAGCGGAAGGCGGACCTTACCGGCGTCAAATGGTTATATTCCAGCCTCGCTTAGGTCAAAAGTCTTTCGCTGATTTGTTTTCCAATGAACTGGAAAACGTTGGCGTTAGGGTGGTGGGTATTGTTAAGGATAATGCACCTTTTCGCCAAGTGTATGATCCTAATCATCCCGATGCCAACGCTGATGGCTATGTGACAATGCCCAATGTGAACATCATTGCTGAGATGGTTGATATGATGACTGCAGCCAGGGCTTATGAGGCCAATGTAACCGCTATAAACGCGGCGAAAAACATGGCTCTGAAAGCGCTGGAAATCGGACGATAGGGAGGAAGCAAGTAATGCAGATCAAAAAATTGGGTCTTTCTCCTGTGGGAAGCCGCATTAATATAGAGGAAGCGGCTTCCGCGCGGAACGATCATAAAGACTTTGCCCAATTTTTGACAGACGCGTTGCGGGACGTCAACCGGCTACAGCATGAAGCGCAGCAGGCTTCTCTTAATTTGGCGGCCGGTAAAGTGCAGGATATTTCCGAGGTTGTCATTGCAGCAGAAAAAGCTACGATCGCCTTACAACTTACCATGCAGGTGCGCAATAAGGTAGTTGATGCCTACCAGGAAGTTATGCGCATGCAGGTATAGTTGCGGGATGATTATTTGTCACTGAAAGGTTGGGGACCATGGCTGACTGGAAAGAGCAGTCCCTGCAGATCTGGCGGAGCCTAGGCAAGAAACAGCGCTATTTAATTGCCGCTTCAGCCTTTTTCGTTTTTGCGGTAATTTTACTGTGGAGCTACTGGTGGGGCGGGCGCATTGACTACGTTCCACTATATACTGGCCTGGATCTTAAGGATGCCGGTGAAGTGGTCAGTAAACTAAAGGAAATGAAGGTTCCGCACCAGATTGAGGCCAATGGGACGGCTATTCTCGTACCCGCAAAGGATGTGCACCGTGTCAGGCTGGAATTAGCTAGCCAGGGGCTGCCACGCGGATATAAGGGATTTGAAATTTTTGACCAAACTAAATTCGGCGTTACCGATTTTCAGCAGAAAGTCTACCTTTTACAAGCTTTGCAGGGCGAGTTAACCCGCACGATTGAACAAATGGCCGAAGTAGAAAAGGCCAGGGTGCATATTGTGCTTTCGGAAGACAGTTTGTATAAAAAAAATGAAAAACCGGCAACAGCCTCCGTTATGTTGAAACTTCGGCCCGGCGTTCAGTTATCACGCGAACAAGTTCGCGGCATCGTCAATCTTGTTGCCCACAGTATTCAGGGGCTTAAGCCGGAAAATGTCACGGTAGTTGACAACTATGCCCGTGTACTTAATGATCAGATGGAAACTCCTTTTACTACTGGCGCGATTACAGTTACGCAGCTTGAACTGACAAAAAAAATTCAGGAGGATTTGCAGAAAAATATTCATACCCTGTTGGAGCAGGTTTTGGGACCAGGCAAAGCGGCGGCACGCGTGAATGTGGAACTTAATTTCGACCAACGCACGATTGATCGACAGACTTTCGAGCCTGTCGCTGACGATAAGGGAATTATTCGGAGCATGCAAGAAATGTCCGAATCTTACCGTGGCTCTGCGCCCGCTCCTGGAGGCGTGCCCGGCACCACAGCTAACATTCCCGGTTATGTGACAGGCGCAAATAATCAGTCGAATTACGAGAAAAAAGAAATAACCCGTAATTATGAGATTAATGAAACCAAGGAAAGGGTTGTTACGGCGCCGGGGACGATAAAGCGGTTAACGGTAGCAGTATTGATTGATGCCAGTATCGATCGGGCAAAGCAGGAAAGCATTGCTAAAACGGTTGCATCGGCTGTAGGTTTGAATCCGTCGCGCGGTGATACGATTTCGGTGGAAAGCATTCCCTTCAGCACCGAGCTGCAGGAAAGACAACGTCGGGAAGAACAGGCTTTAGAACAGCAACAGCGGCAAGAGTTGTGGTTAAGGGTTGGCGCCGCGGCAATCGGACTTATCGCGCTTTTATACATCGTGCGTTTGTTGGTGCGACGCCGCCTTCAAAAAGAAGAACTCGAAGTTGTAACCATTGCCCCGCCGCAGCCGCAGCCTGTCCCGGCTAAGAGCAAAGAACTTACGCCGCAGGAAAAAGAACGGCTGCAGCAACGGGAGGCAGTCGCGAAACTGGCAAAATCCAAACCCGAAGAAGTAGCGCATTTAATCAAAACCTGGTTGGCCGAAGAGTAGCTCAAGCGAGGGGTGGAATGGTGTATCAGTCTGGTGAACTCACAGGAAAGCAGAAGGCCGCAATTTTGTTGATTGCCCTTGGTCCCGATATTTCCGCCCAGGTGTTTAAACATCTACGCGAAGACGAAATTGAAAAGCTCACCTTGGAAATTGCCAATCAGCGTAAAGTTCCGCAAGAATACAAGGACCGCGTGCTGGCTGAATTCCATCAAATATGTCTAGCCAAAGAGTACATTTCTGCCGGCGGTTTAGATTATGCCAGGGAAATTTTGGAGAAAGCGCTTGGCACGGAGAAAGCCATGGCTATTATCAATCGTTTAACTTCCAGTCTGCAAATCCGTCCTTTTGACTTTGCCCGTAAAACAGATCCTGGTCAACTGCTTAACTTTATTCAAAATGAACATCCGCAGACAATTGCCTTGATAATGGCCTATCTTCAACCTGATCAGGCAGCCGCTATCCTTTCGGCGTTACCGCCAGAGCGTCAAGTTGACGTGGCGCGGCGAATTGCTACCATGGACCGTACCTCACCTGACGTTATCAGAGATGTTGAGCGCATCTTGGAAAGGAAGCTTTCTTCCCTTGTCACTCAGGATTTCACCGCTGCTGGCGGCGTGGACTCTATCGTGGAAGTTCTCAACCGGGTCGACCGGACTACGGAAAGAACTATTATCGAGAATTTAGAAGTCCAACATCCTGAACTGGCTGAAGAAATCAAGAAGCGTATGTTTGTCTTCGAGGACATTGTGATGCTTGACGACCGCGCTCTGCAATTGGTGTTGCGTGAAATTGATTCTAAAGATTTAGCACTGGCCCTCAAAGCGTCGTCTGGCGAAGTGGCGGAAAAAATCTATAAGAATATGTCCAAACGCGCTGCAGAAATGTTGCGCGAGGAAATCGAGTACATGGGACCGGTCCGCATCCGCGATGTGGAAGAGGCGCAGCAAAAAATTGTCAATGTGATTCGCCGTTTGGAAGAATCAGGTGAAATCATCGTTTCCCGCGGTAGGGGGGACGAGATTATTGTCTAAGATTATTAAATACGTGCGCGTTCAAGGCACGCCTGTAGTTATCGAGCCAGTTCATACAATTGAACAAACGGAAGTAGTGAAGGATTCGCTGGCAGGGGTTCATGACGAAATAATTGCCGATGCGGAAAAAGAAGCAGCCAGGTTGTTAAGCGAGGCAAGAAAAAATGCTGCCGCTTTGCTTAACGAGGCCCGCCAGCAGTATGAAAAATTGAAAAAAGAGGCTTTTGATCAGGGCTATCAAGCAGGATACAGTCAGGGGATGCAACAGGGGAGACAGGATATCGAGGCTGAGAGGCAGAACGCATTGCGTCAGGCAGCCGACCAAGCCGGACAGCTCCTGGCTGCTGCGCGGCGGGAATATCAGCAAACCCTGATAGATGCCGAGCGGCACATTATCGACTTGGCTTTGGCGGTGGCGCGGAAAATCTTAGCCCGCGAAATTGAGGAGAATCCAATGGTAGTTTTGCCGATTGTCCGGGCTGCTCTCGAAAAAGTACGCGACCAGGAGCAAATAACTATTCTGGTAAATCCGGAAGACTTCGAAGTAGTGCTGGAGGCCAAGCGTGACCTAGAGCTGGTGATTGGCCGCGAGCGCGCCTTGCAAATTATCGCCGACAATACCGTAGGTAGGGGCGGGTGCCTGCTCGATACTCCCTTTGGGATGGTAGATGCCCGTATTGATACACAGTTTGAAATGGTAAAAAGAGCGCTAGAGGACCTATTGCCATGAAGCTAGTCGGTTTTGAGCGCTACCTCGGCGCGGTTAAGAGCGCTGAAACAATGCGGTTGAACGGGAAAGTTACCCAAATTATTGGTTTGATTATTGAGTCGCAGGGACCGAGCGTTAATTTGGGCGAACTGTGTTACATTCATCCGCGCAGCGGCGGCAGGCCTATTCCGGCGGAGGTGGTTGGCTTTCGTCCCAACCATGTGCTGCTTATGCCGATTGGTGAGCTGGAGGGAATTGGGCCAGGGTGCAGCGTTGTATCGGCTAACCGGACTTTGAAAGTAAGAGTAGGACCGGATTTGCTCGGTCGTGTACTGGACGGTCTGGGAAATCCTATCGACGGCCGAGGCCCGGTCGCGACCGTTGCCGAGTATCCGCTTCATGCCCTGCCGCCGCCGCCGCTTAGCCGGCGGCGGATTACGGAGATACTTTCGGTAGGTGTGCGGGCCGTTGACGGATTTTTAACCTTAGGGCGCGGACAGCGGATTGGTATTATGGCGGGCAGCGGCGTAGGTAAAAGCACACTGCTAGGTATGATTGCCCGCAATACGGAAGCTGACATCAGTGTTATCGCTTTAATTGGCGAACGGGGGCGTGAAGTCCGGGAATTTATCGAGCGCGATCTCGGTGAAGACGGCTTGAAACGTTCCGTTGTTGTCGTCGCAACTTCGGACCAACCCGCGCTTGTCCGAATCAAAGGCGCTATGACGGCCACGGCTATTGCCGAGTTTTTCCGTGACCAAGGTAAAGATGTAACACTCATGATGGACTCGGTTACCCGTTTCGCAATGGCCCAGCGGGAGGTGGGCTTGACAGTAGGCGAACCCCCCGCTACCCGTGGCTATACCCCGTCGGTTTTTGCAATGCTACCCAAGCTTCTGGAGCGGTCGGGGACTGGTGATAAAGGGTCAATAACAGGTATTTATACGGTGCTGGCTGATGGCGATGATATGAATGAACCAATTGCCGACGCGGTGCGTAGCATTCTTGACGGTCATATCGTTTTGTCCCGCGATTTGGCATCACAAAACCATTATCCGGCTATCGATGTTTTAGCCAGCGTAAGCCGTGTCATGCTGGATATCGTCAGTAAGGAGCATTGGCAGGCCGCGCAGAAGCTTCGCTCAATCTTGGCCACATACCGTGAAGCCGAAGATTTGATTAATATTGGCGCATACGCCGCCGGCAGCAATCCCAGGATAGACCAGGCGGTAAGGCTAATTGAAGGTGTGCGACGATTTCTCCGGCAGGATGTCCATGAGATGGCCGACCTTACCAATACGCTTGCCTGGCTGCATGACTTGGCACAGCAGGCTTAAAGGGTGGATAAAGAGTGCAGAAGTTTCGTTTTCGTCTGGCAACGCTCCTAAAAATGCGCCATATGGAAGAAGAACAGGCCCAACTTCGACTGGCGGAAGCGATGCAACAGAGCTTTAATGAACAAGAAAAACTGCGCCGGTTGACAGGCAAATTTGCTGACAATATTAACGCCCTCCAGTCAAGTCAACTGGCCTGTCCTACAATTGCCCAGCTTAAGATTGCCTATAATTATCTCGATAAACTTAAAGAAGAGATAGCACGGCAAAAAAAACAAGTTAACTATGCCGAACAATGCTGCCGCCAGCGACAGAAGGATCTTGAGCAGGCTGTTCAGGCCCGCAAGGTGGTTGAAAAACTCCATGAAAAACGGCGGCGGGAATACTTGAGCAAGCTTGGCCGGGAAGAACAAAAACTACTGGACGAAATGGGCGCTTTGTTTGTTGCCCGTAAGCAATGAGGTTTGACATGGAAGGTATTAGCAGAGTTACCCAGCGCATTGCGACAATAGAACAGCGGTTTGCTTCTCCTTCGCATTTGGCCAAGAGTAATTTTGCGGCAACGTTTGCTGCTGCCAAAAACCAATCGCCCCAGCCGGGGGCAGGCGTTAACACGTCAAGCGAAATTGCCCAAATGGTTCACGCGGCTGCTCGCCGGCATGGCTTAGATCCTAATTTGGCGTTAGCCGTAGCCCAGGCCGAATCGGGCCTATCGCCGCTTGTTGTGTCTGACGCCGGGGCAGTCGGTGTTATGCAGCTTATGCCGGAAACGGCAAAACGGTTAGGGGTGCGCAACATTTACGATCCCTGGGACAATATTGACGGCGGTGTGCGCTATCTGAAGGATATGTTGAATACTTTCAATGGCGACGTCACTAAAGCTATTGCTGCTTATAACGCCGGACCGGCGGCAGTTGCCCGTTATGGTGGTATTCCGCCTTATGCCGAAACCCAGAGGTATGTGGCGAAAGTGCTGGGTTTTTACGGCCAGAGTATCTAATGAGGAGTAGCGTTGGCAATGGCAGGAAAAATCAAAGGAAATGTTGCTTCTACTCCCCCAAAAGCTAAATCTGGCGGTTTCTTTAAAATACTGCTGATACTCTTGGTAACACTTATTTTGGCCGGAGGGGCTTTTGTACTTGGTGCCTACCTAAATTTTATAGATCTTGATAAACTGGCGGACGATTGGAAAGTGTATGATAAACCGGTAATCGGGCGCTTTTTCCAAAAACCGCAACCATTTGCACCGCCTGTACCGGACACGGAAGCATCCGCGTTGCTGCCACCGGTTCAGCCGGCGCCGCCCTCACCATCTGTTATGGTTCCAACTGATAGCCGACCACCTACAGTCGCAGAAGAAGCGGCAGAAAAAAGCAAGAAAGCGCGCCAAGCGGAGGAGGCTAAACGCGTCAGCAAACTTGCTCGTCTTTACACTAGTATGAAACCTGAAGAAGCTGTTGCCATTCTTAATCAATTGGACGACGGCATGGTTTTGGCTATTTTAAATAAAATGGAAGAGGACCAGGCAGCAAAAATACTTGCAGCATTTGATGCCAGGCGCGCGGCCCGTCTTACCGAGGCAATGCTGAAGGCGAAACCGGATATTTAGTTTTTTATCAACACGCTTGAAAGGAGGTGAATAATTTGGACATAATGATGGCCTTACAAAATATGAGCAGCGAAACAACTGTAGTGGGAGTTCAGCCGCGCGAAATTAAAAACGCAGCCGGACAAATAGGAATGGCGCTTGATTTCGCGGCGATCTTTGGCGAGATGGTGAATTTTCAGCCAATTTCCGCGGACAGCAGGGTGGAAAAACAGGAGCAGAAGCAAGGCGAGTTAATGCCTGCCATATCGTCATTGGCGCAGGGCGCGGCCCCAATAGTAATGCCGTGGGTATTTTTAGTGCTGCCGTCGTCGTTGCCGGTTGAAGAACAATTTAACCGTGTATTTGGAACGGCTACTGCTATTGACGCGGGGATTCAGCCTGTCTCGCCAGGTCAGCAGGCATCGATTGCGCTAGAGTCAGTCAACAGGCCACTTTTGTCGCAAAATGGTACAATAACCCCCACTTTGCTGAATGCCACCGCACTGACCAAGGCCGTTGACGTTACCTTTCCGGCAAGCTTAATCCAAACTGAAACGGTTACGGTTCAAGGCGCAACGCAGCAAATAACTGCCAATACTACTGACTTAAGCACCTATGCCGCGGACATGCAAAGTGGGAAAAAATTCCAATACATCCCAATTCAACCTTTGGACATGAAAAAGTCATCACAGGAATGGCCTGCTACCGGCAAGGGGAACGAGCCGACCGATGCTCTTTTACAGGCTGCGGGAGATAATATAATGCCTGTACCGGGTGAACTACCGGACGATTTATCGAGAGCCGTGCAACTGGCAGCCGCGACGGACAGTGATGTTGGGAAAGTGGTTTTACGCGAATTTAACGGCGAGCCAGTAGTACAAAAACAGGCTCAACTATTGCTGTCGGCAGCAAGACCGGAGCGCGCCGATAACCCTGCCAGTGTTTTTGTCGGCATGATTGATCATTTAAACACTTCTCCTGCTGCTCCTTTTACGTCCTCTGGTAATTCAGCTCCGCCAGCCCATGTCATTCACGATCCCTATAAAGTAGTAGAACAAGTAGTAGCTCAGGCTCGTCTCCGCATGCGGCCCGACAACTCCGAAATGGTTATTCATTTGAAGCCCGAGCATCTTGGGGAGCTAACTTTAAAGGTGTCGGTAGAAAACGGAGGGGCGGTTACGGCTAGTTTTCACAGCAATAATCCCGAAGTCCGCAGTATTATCGAGGCTTCGTTGCCTGAACTAAAACAAGAACTCATCAACCAAGGCCTGAAGGTGGAATATGTAGGCGTTTACACCGGGCTTAGTCAGTCTTTTATGAATGATCAACGTGACCAGCGCCAGCATATTTTCACAAAGTCCGGTTTACGAAAAACAATGCGTCAGCTTTCGGAGGTCGCCGCTATGGAAACTCACGGGGCACATTATGTGGTTCCTGCCGTTTCCGGCGTTGACTACCGAGTATAGGAGGGAAGGCAAAAGTGACATCTGTCAGTAGTGCGACCGCAGTCAGTAGTGCTACGGATGAAAGCGTTTCGTCGGTTAAGAAAAACGACCAATTGGGCAAAAATGATTTTTTAAAACTGCTGGTAGCGCAACTCAGGTATCAGGATCCTATGAACCCGATGGAAGACAAGGAGTTTATTGCGCAAATGGCGCAATTTTCCAGCTTGGAACAAATGCAGAACCTCAACTCTACCATGTTTATTACGCAGGCTATGGGTTTAATAGGTAAGACGGTCCGGTGGCAGGATGAAAATGGCATCGAACAGGCCGGTACTGTTCGCGCCGTTAAAATTAGCGACGGACAGCCTTATATAGTTGTGGGCGATGCTACCGTTAAATTGAGTAAAATTCAAGTGGTAGAAGAGAGCGCAAAAGGAGGTGCATGATGGCCGATAACCGCATTTATTATCCGCAGCGACCCATTGGGCCGCTTAATCCACCGGCGCCAACACCGGAAAAACAGTCGACGGCTCCTGTTCATGCCGGTCCAAGTTTCAGCCAGGTGCTGGACCAACATTTAACAGGTATCAAATTCTCGCAGCATGCTCTCCAGCGGTTGCAGAGCCGCAATATCCAGCTAAATCAGGCCGAGCTGGCCAAATTAAATAGTGCGGTAGAAAAGGCAGCGCAGAAAGGAGCCAAAGAATCACTCATCTTGATGGATAATCTTGCTTTGGTTGTAAGTATTCGGAATAAGACAGTGATTACCGCAATTGATGGCGCGAGTATGAAAGAAAACGTTTTTACCAATATTGACAGCGCCGTCATCGTATAGGGCTGGACCTCCATGAGGAAGCCCGTAGGCTGGCGAATGACTGAGACAGCCGCTAAAATTTATTACTCTAACATTTATGGTGGGAGGTCATATCACAATGATGCGTTCATTGTTTGCCGGCGTTTCTGGATTAAGAAATCACCAGACCAGAATGGACGTTATCGGTAACAATATTGCCAATGTCAACACCATTGGTTTTAAGGCTGGCCGCGTAAATTTTCAAGACATATTAAGCCAGACCATGCAGGGAGCTTCGTCGGGAATCGGCAACCAAGGCGGTACTAACCCCATTCAAGTTGGCTTAGGGATGAGTATTGCCAGTATTGATACCATTTTTACCGACGGCAGCTTCCAGCCGACGGGCAAGCAGACCGACCTATCGATTCAAGGGAAAGGCTTCTTTGTTTTATCCCCTGATGGCGGTAAGACGGAAGTATTTACCCGGGCAGGTAATTTTGACTTCGATAGATTGGGCAATTTTATTGTGCCGGGCACGGGTTATAAAGTTGTCGGCTGGAAAGCCGATAGTACCGGCAATATCGATACCGACCCATCCAAACGGACGACCATTGATATTCCTGTCGGTACCCAAATGCCTGCTCAGGCTACAAAGGCGATTACTTTTGCCAATAATTTAAGTGCTGAAGCGGCTACCGGTACCATAGTGAAAGCAAGTTATGATATCTATGACAATGTGGGCAAACGCTATACGTTGGCCGTGGAGTTTACAAAAACAGGCGATACCACCTGGGATTATACTGTTACTGATGGCAACGGTTATACAGTGGACTCGGCTTCCGCCAACGGCACCCTTACTTTTGATGCAAATACCGGCAAATTGACAGCGCCTGCAGCGCCGCCGACAATCACCATCGATTATACGACTCCGGCCCAAACAGTGAGCGGTATCCAATTAAAATTTGACCAAATTACCCAATACGGCGGCGATACTACGCTACAAATCGTTGATCAGGACGGTTATCCTCCCGGTAGTCTCGAAGGTGTTACCATTGACCCCAATGGTGTAATCGTTGGCCGTTTTAGTAATGGCAAAACAAGAAACCTGGCGCAGGTTGCCTTGGCGACGTTCAATAACCCGGCCGGTTTAACCAAAATAGGCGATAGTTTGTACGCCGTTTCCAGCAACTCCGGAACGGCAGAGATCGGCGTTACCGGCAGCGGCGGCCGAGGCAAACTTAACCCTGGTACATTGGAAATGTCCAATGTTGATTTAGCCCAGGAATTTAGTAATATGATCATCACCCAGCGCGGTTTTCAGGCCAATTCGAAGATTATTTCCGTTACGGACGAAATGCTGCAAGAACTGGCAAATCTCAAGCGCTAACATAATAGGGGGGGTTCTTCCCCCCTTAAGTTAGAACAACGGGGGCGGCAAATTTGATCAAATTAACGAGGTTCAAGAGCGGTAATCATGAATTTGTGCTTAATGCGGATTTAATCGAAACCGTGGAAGAAACACCGGATACGGTGATTACGCTAACTACCGGTAAAAAGCTGATTGTGGAAGAGTCGATGAATGAAGTGGTGCGCAGGGTAATGGAGTATCGTCGGGCTATTAATCGGAATTTCCGCTAACGAGGTGCAAGTATGGATTTAATGACAATTCTTGGCCTGGCATTGGGCTTGGCGGCGCTGCTCCTGTCCGTCGTCCTGGAGGGTGGCCATATTACCAGTTTGTTTAGTTTACCGGCTTTTGTACTGGTTTTTGGCGGTACTATTGGCGCAACGGCCATCTGCTTCACCCTGGAAGAGTTAAAAAGTGTTCCTGCTTTGCTGCGCATTGCGTTCAAAGAAGAAAAATATGATACCGAGCAGCTGATTGCTATGATGGTAGGCTTTGCCGAAAAGGCGCGGCGGGAAGGACTGCTAGCCTTGGAGGAAGATTTGGCCGGTATTGAGGATAAATTTTTACAGAAGGGGATGCAGTTAGTTATCGACGGTACGGATGCTGAACTGGTGCGCAGCATCATGGAAACCGAACTGACGTTTATTCAGGAACGGCATCATAAAGCAGCCAGTATTTTTGAAACAGCAGGAGGCTATGCGCCCACTATGGGCATAATCGGGACGGTTATGGGACTGGTCCATGTGTTGGGAAATCTTACCGATACCGAGTCTTTAGGGCCGGCAATAGCCACCGCCTTTATTGCTACGCTATACGGGGTTGCCAGCGCCAATATCTTTTTCCTGCCTGTTGGCGCTAAACTAAAAAACCGCAGCTCTCGCCAAATTCTGTTTCATGAGGTGACGCTAGAAGGCATACTGTCAGTACAGGCGGGCGATAACCCGCGAATTGTGGCGGAAAAACTTGCAGCCTTTTTAGCGCCCAAACAGCGGGATTTGATGAAACCGGATAAAGGCGAAGAGTAGTAGGAGAGTGTTTTTCCGTGGCAGAGAATGGAAAAAAGTTTCCGCTGTTTATAATTATTGCCCTGATTGTTGCTGGGCTTGTATTAGCCGGCGGTGTGTCTTATTATATTGCGACTAAAGTAATAGCTAGCCAAACAATGGAAAAGAAACAGGCCCGCGAACCGGGCACATTTATCAAACTTGGCGATCCCAAAGAAGGCTTGATTTTAAACATAGGTGGCGTAAATAGCGGCCGGTATCTGAAAATTGGCATCATCCTTGAAGTCAAACCGGACAAGAAAGCGCCTTCCAAAGAAGGAAAAACCCCGGCGCCTGATGAAATAAAAATGCTGGATACAGCCATTTTTGTTTTACGTTCGCAAAAGGTTGAAGATTTTGAGCCTGCCAAACAGGAAGCGCTGAAAGAACTGCTTAAAAATGAGATTAACAAAGCGCTGGGCGAGGAGCGGGTACTCGACGTATATATTACTAACTTTGTTCTCCAGTAATTCGGCTTGTTATTCATAAGGAAAGAAGGGTGCGAAGGGAGGGTGAAGAATGGCTGGGTCTGACGTTTTGTCCCAGGCGGAGATCGATGAGCTTTTATCAGCATTGTCCACTGGCATGGTGTCCGCCGAAGAGATCAAAAGTGAACAAAAAGAGCGCAAAATTAAAGTATACGACTTTAAACGTCCCGATAAATTTTCTAAGGATCAAATTCGTACTCTTTACATGCTTCATGAAAACTTTGCCCGGCTTATCAACACTTATCTCTCCGCCCATCTGCGGACGCTTGTTCACATAAACGTTGCCTCGGTTGACCAGTTGACATATGAGGAGTTTATCCGGTCGCTGCCTAATCCGAGTGTTATTAGTATTTTTCAAATGCCTCCGCTTAAGGGCAATGTTATTTTAGAATTGAACCCTAATATCGTGTTTGCTATTATTGATCGTCTTTTTGGCGGCACCGGTGTGGCGCCAGTTAAAACGCGGCCGCTGACCGATATTGAGGAAGCTATTGTCCGCCGGGTTTTGACCAAAATGCTGGAAGGGTTTCAGGAAGCGTGGAAACAGGTGGTGGTCGTTGAGCCGCGTATTGGCGCGATTGAGACCAATCCGCAGTTTACCCAAATTGTACCGCCCAACGACATGGTCGTTATCATTACTTTGCAGGCTAAAATTGGTCAGGCCGAAGGGCTTATCAATGTTTGCATTCCTTATCTGGTTCTTGAACCAATCATGTCAAAATTGACGACGACCTTCTGGGTAGCTTCGGGGGGAACCAAACAAGCTACCCAAGAAAATATAACCACTTTGCAACGGAAACTGCAGCGCACGTCTGTACCGGTTATTGTTGAATTGGGACGGGCTACGGTAACGGTGCAGGATCTCTTAGACCTTGCCGTTGGCGATGTACTACAGCTCGAAAGCCGCTTTGACGGCGAACTCAGCGTTATCATCGGCCAACGAGAAAAGTTCAAAGGTAAGCCTGGGCTTGTTGGCGGAAAGATTGCCGTGCAAATCACCGAAGTTATGTTGAAAGGAGATGAAAATGATGAGTGATGGTATTTTGTCCCAAGAAGAAATTGACGCCCTGCTACGCGGCGAGCAAATTACATCTCCTGTCGCACCTGAACTTGACGATATGGCAAAAGACGCTCTTGGAGAAATCGGTAACATTTGCATGGGCAGTGCTGCTACAACCCTGTCTATTCTGCTGGGAAAGCGTGTTTCGATTACGACCCCTCGCGTTTCCGTCTCAACTTTAAACGAGATCAAGCGGCAGTACCCGTTACCGTACTTAGTAATTGAGGTTTTTTATTCCCACGGTATTTTAGGTACTAACCTGTTGGCTATCCGCAAACAAGATGCGCTAATTATCGCTGACCTCATGATGGGTGGCGATGGTTCAAACCCGCCGGCCGAGCTCAACGATTTGTACATGAGTGCCGTTTCCGAAGCGATGAATCAGATGATGGGTTCTACCGCTACATCTATGTCTACCGTCTTTAAAAAGAAAATTGATATCTCGCCGCCGCAAGTAAATGTCTTTGACTTTAGTACAGAGGGGAATATTAGTGCAATGGCGGCTGGCAACGAACCCATTGTGAGCGTATCTTTCCGGATGGAAGTAGAAGGTTTAATTGATAGCGAAATTATGCAAATTATTCCAATTAATGTTGCCAAAGAGATGGTTGAAAGTCTGATGGCTGCTGTGCAACCTTCAGGGACAACTGCACCGGTACCGCCCAAGGTTGCAGCTCCTACGGCTCAGTCGGTGACGGCACCGGCTAGGGAGACTAATTTAGCGCAGGCGCAACAAGCGGCAGCAGTACCCAAAACGCATCAACCACTTTCCAATGTTACCGTTCAACCAGTGCAGTTCGCTCCATTGAAGCCGAGTGCACCAGTCGCTGGTGATACCAATATTAGTCTTATTATGGATGTACCTTTGCAAGTTACCGTGGAACTCGGACGTACACGGAAACTTATCCGGGAAATTTTAGAATTAGGTCCCGGTTCCGTGGTGGAACTAGATAAACTTGCCGGAGAGCCGGTCGACATCCTGGTAAACGGTAAGCTCATAGCCAAGGGGGAAGTAGTAGTAATTGATGAAAATTTCGGCGTTAGAATTACGGACATTGTCAGTCCGCTTGAACGGGCGAACAATTTACAGTAGCAGTTTAGATATATGAAGATAGGAGAGGGTTATTGATGGCTGCCAAAATCTTAATTGTTGATGATGCTGCCTTTATGCGAATGATGATTAAAGACATATTAACAAAAAACGGCTACCAAGTAGTCGGCGAAGCCGAAAACGGTCTTAAAGCCATTGAAAAATATCAGGAGCTGCGTCCGGATCTTACCACTATGGACATTACTATGCCGGAGATGGACGGGATTACTGCCGTTAAAGAAATTAAAAAGATTGACCCTGCTGCGAAAATTATTATGTGCAGCGCCATGGGACAGCAAGCCATGGTCATTGAAGCCATTCAGTCGGGCGCCCGTGACTTTATTGTCAAACCATTTCAGCCTGACCGGGTACTGGAGGCTGTGCGCAAAGCCGTCGGTTGATATATATGGTTAAATTAAATAACTCTTGTGCTGTTTTTCTTATCCTAATCTTGATTGTTTTGGCTGTTGGCGGTCAGGCATGGGCCCAGGAGCCTGACGGGGAGTTTCTAAAATACAAAGCTCCTGATCCGCCGTCTACGTCTGTTCTTTCTACTTTGGCCTATGTATTCTCTCTAATTGTTGTTTTTTTAGTGGTAATTGCTTTGGCGTATTTTACTTCCTGGTTTTTAGGGCAAAAATTTGGCGGGTATGCGGTAGCAGGGGATCACAAAATTCTTGCTACCTTACCGCTTGGGCCTGGCAAGGCGGTCTATGTGGTAGACATTGCCGGAAAAGTCCTAGTTTTGGGGGTTACCGATCACTCCATTAACCTCCTCCAGGAAATTACTTCGGCCGAGGATATCGAAAAGCTGCGTTCGCGTCCGGGCGTTGCTGGCTCAGATGGTTTTAACCTTGTGCTTCGGCGGCAAATGGCAGCATTACAACAAATGTCGGGCAAATTTCCCGTAGTTTTTGGCAGTGACCGGCTAAGCCAGTCAGACGAAAAGACGAAAAAGTGAGCGAGAACAGGAAGAGGTAGTAAGGTGGTACAAAAGGGGACAATCATGCTTTTCATGGTGATGGTGGCGTGGCTGTTGTTAATGGCGCCGGCACAGGCAGCGCCGCTTATTCCGGTACCCAATGTTAATATTGGCGTAACTCCCGCCGAAAACCCCAAGGATGTTGCCCTTAGTCTGCAGGTTCTGTTTACACTGACAGTTCTGTCATTGGCACCATCCATTTTAATTATGATGACATCCTTTACCAGGATTATCATTGTCCTGTCTTTCCTGCGGAGCGCTCTTGCCACTCAGCAGACGCCGCCCAACCAGGTTTTAGTTGGTTTGGCGTTATTTTTGACTTTTTACACCATGTCCCCTTATTGGGATCAAATTAACCAAAACGCTCTCCAACCCTATCTGACGGGTGCAATTTCCCAGGATACGGCTATGAACGAAGCAATGAAGCCGTTGCGCCAATTTATGTTAAAACAGACCAGGGAGAACGATCTAGCCTTATTTGTTAATCTTTCCGAAGGACCGCGGCCTAATTCGCCGGAAGACATTACAACTTCTACCCTTATTCCTGCTTTTATCATCAGCGAACTGAAAACAGCCTTTCAAATTGGCTTTTTAATATATATCCCGTTTATCGTTATTGACATGGTAGTTGCCAGCACCCTTATGTCGATGGGGATGATGATGGTGCCGCCTGTTATGATCTCGTTGCCGTTTAAACTTTTGTTGTTTATTCTGGTAGACGGGTGGCATTTAATTATCCGCTCGTTAATTACGAGTTTCAATTAGGAGGGAGGAGCTATGTCAGGCGACTTGGCTATTCAAATCGGGCGTGACGCCTTATCAATGGTAATGCTGGTATCGGCTCCCATGCTGGGATTGGGACTTTTGGCCGGTATCATTATCAGTATATTTCAGGCTACAACCCAAATCCAGGAACAGACACTCAGTTTCATTCCCAAGATAATCGCCGTATTTGCAGCCATTATCCTGTTTGGTCCCTGGATGCTAAGTCTAATGGTTGACTATACGCGACAAATTTTCATAAACTTGCCGCACTTAATCCGGTAGCAAGGTGGGCTGTAGTTGGACGTTCTTACAATAATACAATCTCAGCTCGGCTTTTTTTTATTAATCTTTACCCGAATAACCGGTATTTTGATAACTGCCCCCGTTTTAGGCAGTCGCAATATTCCCGTTTATGCTAAAGCTGGTTTTGCCCTTATTCTTAGTTATATTTTGGCTCCAATTGTTATACAGCGCAATCTCGCTATTGTCCCCGAACAAATTTGGGCTTTTGTTTTTCTGGTTATAGGCGAATTGCTGCTCGGTCTTAGTCTCGGTTATATCAGTTCCATGATATTTTATGCTGTACAAATGGCCGGACAATTATTGGACGTGCAAATCGGCTTTGGGATAGTAAACATCCTTGATCCGCAGTCAGGCCAGCAGTTGCCGCTAATTGGCAACTTTAAATATATTCTTTCCCTTCTGGTCTTTTTAGCCACAAACGGCCATCATATCCTCCTGTCCGCTTTATTTACTAGCTTCAAAATAGTTCCCGTCGGCGCGGTGGTTTTTCGCCCGCATTTGACAGACTTGATCGTTGACATCACTTTTAATGTTTTGATTATTGCTTTAAAAATTAGTTTACCTATACTAGCGGCTATATTCTTAACCGATATAGCCATGGGCATTTTAGCCCGGATTATGCCGCAAATGAATATCTTTGTCGTGGGCGTGCCTGGCAAAATTATCGTTGGTATTTTTATTCTCGCTTTGACCTTGCCTTTTTATATCACTTTACTGGAGGTAGGGTTTAGTGCAATGTATAAGGACGTTTACCGCCTCCTGCTCACATTATCCTAGCAGTACTGTTTTTATATTCGATATACAGCGATTTAACCAAGAAAAAACAGAAGAAGCAACGCCAAAGCGACGGGAGGAAGCCCGTAAAAAGGGGCAAGTGGCTAAGAGCGTTGAGCTTGGTTCAGCCCTATGCCTATTGGCTGCCTTTTTCGCCCTTAAACTGACTGGTCCATATATTTATGAACAACTAACCGGCTACATGCAATTTCTTTTTTCGCGCTTTACGACGGAGGATATGACCATCACGTCGGCCTACCGCTTTTTTCTCGATTTGGTGCTTGTCTTTCTTAAAACAGTTTTACCCATAATGCTGGTAATTCTAGCCGTATCCCTAACAGTTAATTTTTTGCAAGTCGGGTTTACGTTTTCGCTCGAGCCGCTGATGCCGCAGCTTAGCCGAATAAACCCGGCGGCAGGGCTGCAGCGGCTCTTTTCAAAGCGAGCGCTTGTTGAACTTGTTAAGTCTTTACTCAAGGTTGCCATTGTTAGCTATTTTATTTACCAATTTATTATCGAAGAAACGCTGAACGTTGCTTACCTATCGAGGCTTGATCTCAGGGATGCCTTTTCGGCGATTGCCGCTTTGACGCTTGATTTGGCTTTCCGGATTGGCGCCGTTATTCTTGTCTTGGCCATTTTAGATTACTATTATCAGTGGTGGGAACATAACCAAAATCTGAAGATGACCAAGCAGGAAGTGAAGGAGGAATTTAAGCAAACAGAAGGCAATCCGCAGATTAAGGGCAAAATCAAGGAACGGCAGCGTGCCTTGGCTATGCGGCGAATGATGCAGGAGGTTCCCAAGGCCGATGTAGTGGTAACCAACCCGACCCACTTTGCAATAGCCTTGCTCTACGAAAAAGCCATGACTGCACCAATGGTAATTGCCAAGGGGCAAGACTTTATGGCAGAAAAAATTAAACTTATAGCTAAAGAAAATGGCGTAGCCGTCGTGGAAAACAAGCCGCTGGCGCGCGCGTTGTATGATAGCGTTGAAATTGGCGAAACTGTGCCACCCGAACTATATCAAGCAGTTGCCGAAGTTCTTGCCTATGTTTATCGGCTGAAAAAACGCCTGTCCTAAGTTAGGAGGAGCGGAAAGGTTGATTACGCAGACACCCTTGGCTAATTTTCTTAAGTATAGTGACGTATTAATAGCTATTGGCATTGTAACGATCGTTGTAATGATGATTATTCCCTTACCGGCCTTTTTATTGGATATACTGCTGGCTTTTAACATCACCTTCGCGTTGATCATTGTCATGGTCGCTATCTACAATGTCGAGGCCCTGCAGTTTTCCGTCTTTCCGTCTTTATTGTTGATCACGACCCTATTCCGTTTGGCCCTCAACGTTTCTTCAACCAGGTTGATTTTGCTTGACGGTTATGCCGGTGAGGTAATTACGGCTTTTGGCAATTTTGTAGTAGGCGGCAATCCAGTCGTTGGGTTCATTGTTTTTGTCATTTTAATTATTATTCAGTTTATTGTTATTACTAAAGGGGCAGAACGAGTAGCGGAAGTAGCTGCCCGTTTTACCTTGGACGCTATGCCGGGAAAGCAAATGAGTATTGACGCTGATCTTAATGCCGGACTTATCACTGATGCTGAAGCCCGGCAACGCCGAAAGAACATTCAGCGGGAAGCCGATTTTTATGGCGCGATGGATGGCGCTAGCAAATTCGTAAAGGGTGATGCTATTGCCGCCATCATCATTATTATCGTCAATATCATTGGCGGTTTTGTTATTGGTATGGTGCAGCGCAATCTAAGCGTCGTACAGGCGCTGGAAACTTATACACTGCTTACGGTTGGCGAAGGCTTAGTCAACCAGATCCCGGCGTTATTAATTTCTACCGCGACGGGCATTGTCGTCACCCGGGCCGCATCGGAAGCGAATCTTGGCCAGGACATTGCCAGCCAGATTATGACCAATCCGCGCGTTTTTTTCTTGGCCAGTGGTGTCTTGGCCCTGTTAGGTCTTGTTCCCGGCTTGCCTGGTGTGCCTTTTTTCATTCTCAGTGTTTTTGCCGCGGGAATTGCCTATGTTTTGCATAATACGGTAAAAACAGCAGCGCAGCTTGAGGTGTCACGGCAGGAACAAAAGGAGATGGAGGAAGTCCGCAAGCCGGAAAACCTTGTTTCTTTGCTGCAGGTTGATCCCATGGAACTAGAGATTGGCTATAGCCTTATTCCAATAGTTGATGTCAGTCAGGGTGGTGACCTGCTTGATCGCGTAGTGATGATTCGTCGCCAATGTGCCTTGGAGCTAGGACTTATTGTGCCGACTATTCGCATCCGCGACAATATTCAGTTAAAACCCAATGCCTATGTCATAAAATTAAGAGGTATTGAAATAGCAAAGGGCGAATTGTTACTTGATCACTATTTGGCGATGAATCCTGGTACGGTCTATGAAGAAGTGCCGGGAATCGAAACAGTGGAACCCGCTTTCGGTCTCCCAGCCTTATGGATTCAGGAAACGGTACGTGAACAGGCTGAACTCGCCGGCTATACTGTTGTTGATCCGGTGTCGGTTTTGGCCACGCATCTTACCGAAGTAATTAAGACTCATGCTGCCGAAATTCTTGGCCGTCAGGAAGTACAGACCCTAATTGATGCTGTAAAACAGACTAATCCGGTACTTGTGGAAGAGATTGTACCTAATTTACTATCCTTGGGTGAAATTCAGAAAGTGCTGGCTAATTTATTGCGAGAGCGTCTGTCCATCCGCGATATGGTTACAATTCTGGAAACTCTGGCCGATTACGCGCCGCTAACGAAGGATACGGAGCTTCTAACCGAGTATGTGCGACACGCTTTGGCAAGGCAAATAACTCGCCAGTACGCACCAAATAATAATTTGACCTGCCTTACCGTCGATCCTCAACTGGAAAACATGATTACTGGTGCGGTGCAGCGGACGGAGCAGGGAACTTATGTAGCCCTTGAACCGCATATTGTACAGGCGGTAATTAACAGCTTGACTAATGAACTGCCTAAACTTACTGGACTTGGCTTCCTTCCCATTGTTTTGACTAGTCCTTCTGCCAGACTTTATTTCCGGAAACTGACAGAACGCGTGGCGCCTAATCTTACCGTTTTATCATATGCAGAATTAGAACCAAAGATTGAGGTGCAAGCACTTGGGGTGGTGAAGGTATAATTGAAAGTTAAACTCTACACAGCTAGCACGATAAATGACGCCATGGCGCAGGTTAAAAGCGACCTGGGACGCGACGCCGTTATCTTGCATACGCGCAAATTTCGCAAGGGCGGTTTTTTAGGCTTTTTCGGCAAAGAAATGGTCGAAGTAATGGCTGCTGTGGACACACCACCTGTAGGGTCTGCCGCTTTGGCTAAACCGACGCTTGTGCGGCCTTCAGTCGAGGATGAGGCTAAGGTTGCATCAATGCAGCTTGAATTGGCAAATATGCGCAAGCTGTTGGAACAGCTTGTTAGTAAGATACCGCAGCAGGAGCAACGGCTTTCCTCTTTGTATCAGCTCCTTGTAAAAAACGATGTCGAACCAGACATCGCCCGCAATCTTGTTCAAGGGCTTCCTGACGATAATTCTATTATCGGTGCTGCATCACCCATTGTGCGCCAGCTTTTATTCGACCGCCTATGCAATTATTTCCAAAAGGTCGAGGGTATCACCATTCCGCAAAATGGGACAAAAGTAGTGGCCCTCATTGGTCCGACCGGAGTAGGCAAGACGACGACGATAGCCAAACTGGCCGCTAATTTTGCGCTACGTGACGGCTATAAAGTTGCTTTAATTACAGCCGATACTTACCGGATTGCGGCAGTAGAACAGTTAAAGACTTATGCCGACATCATCGGTATTCCCATAGAGATTGTTTATACTCCTGATGAAATGAAAGCCGCTTTATACCGTCACCGGGACAAACATTTGGTATTGATTGATACGGCTGGACGCAGTCCCAACAACCAGTATCAGTTGGCGGAACTTCAGGCTCTCCTTTCCGTAGATCCTTATATTGATACGCATCTGGTTCTCAGTACCACAACAAAATACAAGGATGCGCTGGAACTGGTCAAGAAGTTTAGTGTGTGTTCGCCGCAAAAATTTCTTTTTACTAAAATTGACGAGGCCAGTAATCTGGGTACGGTTCTCAACTTGCTTTATCAGTTTCCAACAAAACTGTCTTATGTAACTAGTGGCCAAAACGTACCAGATGATATCGAGCTCGCTAACCCCAGTAAATTAGTAAATTTAATTTTGAGGGATTAGTATGTATGACCAAGCCGAAAAGTTGCGACAAATGGTACAAAGTGCCCATAGTTCAACCAAAAGGCCGATTTTAAAGCAGCTTGACCGGCCGGCACGGGTTATTACTGTTACCAGTGGTAAAGGCGGGGTAGGGAAGACTAATTTTACGGTAAACTTAGCACTGGCGTTTGCTAGTCTTGGGCAAAAGGTCGTTATAATCGATGCTGACCTTGGCATGGCCAACGTTGACATTGTATTGGGTAGCTCATCCCCTTACAATATATTGCATTTGCTTAACGAAGGACTTAATATCTATGACATTGTTGCTGAAGGACCGTGGGGCATTAAATTTTTGTCCGGCGGCTCAGGGATTTATCAGCTTGCTAATTTAAGCGGTGACCAACTTAGCCGTATTGTCAGTCAAATCACATTATTTGACAGTTGGGCGGACCTGGTCTTAATTGATACGGGCGCCGGCTTAAGCCGTAACGTTCTCAATTTTGTTATGGCCGCGGATGAAGTAATTATTATCACAACACCGGAGCCGACAGCGATTACCGATGCCTATGCCATGATAAAAGCTTATGCTAGCCACCAAGGGACGGCGCCGCTTAAATTGGTCATAAATCGCGTCGCCAATAAGGAAGAAGGAGACATGGCCATAAATAAACTTGCTAAGGTGACGCAACGGTTTCTTGGAATTTCTTTTACCAGCCTAGGCTTGGTTTATGAAGACCGCAATATGATTAATGCGGTGAAATTGCAAAAACCGCTTATGCTTTCTTACCCTGACACCATATCGGCCCGGTGTATTGAACATATTGCTCAGCGGCTCCTTTGTGGGGAAAATACTCCTCGGCCGCGGGGCATCAAAGCTTTCTTCAGTAAGTTTTTAGAAATGATGTGGTAACAGTATCCGGCAAAGGAGGTAATCTTTATACAGCACAGTATCTTAAAGATTAACCAACGTCTGGAAGTTATGCTTGCTAATGGCGACAAAGCCGAGCGCTACTCCAGCCGGATTGAGGAAGTGACAGATGAATACTTGATCATTGCCATGCCCATGAGCAAGGGATACCCAGTCTTTTTGTCCCTTGGCGATAATCTTCATGTCAGAATAGTCGACAATGGTACAGCTTACCAATTTACTTGCACCTTGGTTAGTAAAAAATTGCATCCTTTACCGGTATGGGTTGTGACCCGGCCTCGCGAAATAATAAAAGTTCAGCAGCGATCCTTTGTGCGGGTACGCACAGCGTTACCGGTGGAAATCAGTATATTCGACAATGAAACCGCGCAGTTCTCAAATTCATTCCAAGCGTGTAGCCGTGACCTTAGCGGCGGCGGAATCCAGCTCGTAAGTAAAGAAGCTTTAGATTTAGGAATGAAGGTACAGCTTGCTTTTGAACTTCCGGAAGCCGGCCTAATTGTTGTTAATGGGGAAGTTGTACGTATTGAAAAGCCCCACCATGACCGCGACATATTTTGGATTGGCATAAAATTTTTGGATTTAGCGGAACGGGAACGCAGCAAAATAATCCGCTACATATTTAAAAAACAGCTTGAAGACCGCCGTAAAGGACTATAACTTTTGACTGGTGGGATATTTTGTGATCAAAGTTTTAATTGTAGACGATTCAGCCTTTATGCGTAAATTATTGTCCGATCTTTTTGCTGGCGAAAGAGACTTTACGGTTATAGATACAGCTCGTAATGGTAAAGACGCTGTCGAAAAGGTAATAAAACTACGGCCTGATGTTGTTACACTCGACGTCGAAATGCCAGTAATGGATGGACTTAAGGCTTTAGAAGCCATTATGCGCGAGTCGCCTACCCCTGTTGTCATGGTCAGTAGTCTGACGCGGGCTGGGGCAGAAGCTACCCTGCGGGCACTGGAACTCGGGGCCGTTGATTTCATTGCGAAAACAGCCGGACCGATCGCCAGTATTGACGCGATTAAACAGGAATTAGTAGCAAAGTGCCGGGCGGCGGCACGTTCTAATTTCAACCAACTACTGCTTAAGCGCCTGCAGCCTATGGCTGTTACTGCCCCTAAGCCGCTTTCCATACCACAGTCGCCGGCAGGGGGGAGTGAAAAGGTAGTTGCTATTGGCGCTTCAACGGGTGGACCGCGCGCTTTACAAGAGATTATTACGAAGTTACCGGCTAATTTTCCCTGTGGCGTTGTTATCGTTCAGCATATGCCTCCCGGATTTACTCGGTCGCTTGCCGAAAGGCTTAACTCATTGTCATCGATCAGAGTGAAAGAGGCAGAACATAATGATTTTATCCAGCCTGGGACGGCGTTTATTGCTCCAGGCGATTATCATATGACATTGGAACGTGAGGGGGGCCGGACGCTTGTTAAATTAAACCAGACCCCGCCTCTTTCCGGCCATCGTCCTTCGGTCGACCCTTTGTTCGAAACAGTGGCCCGAATATACGGAGCCCAAGCCGTCGGTGTCCTCCTAACCGGGATGGGACACGACGGGGCGAAAGGGATGCAAGCTATTAAAAACAGTAATGGGTATACAATTGCCGAAGACCAGTCTACGGCCGTGGTTTTTGGCATGCCAAAATCGGCAATCGAGCTTGGCGTAGTCGATAAGATACTGCCACTTAATGCCATTGCCGCAGAAGTTATCAAAGCGGTAACCCAATAAACGGAGGTGCGGACTGTGGACACTAGCCAGTATATGGGCGTATTCTTAGAAGAAACGCGCGAACATTTGCAAACTCTGAACCGTTGTCTTCTTGAACTTGAACAAGACCCGGGCAATTTAGCCGTCCTTGATGAGATATTTCGCAGCGCCCATACGATAAAGGGTATGTCTGCGACCATGGGTTTTACAGCTATTGCCGAGTTAACTCATGAAATGGAGAATATTCTGGATTTACTGCGCAAGTCTGTACTAAAGGCAAATAGCGAGATTATTGATGCCTTGTTCAAGTGTGTGGACAATCTAGAACAGTTGGTAGAGCAAGTGGCAGTGAGCGATGAAACTAATCTGGATATTAAGCCGTTGGTCGCAACACTTACCGCCCTCGCCAAGGGAGAAACGTCTACCGACAGCAAGGCGCCCTCTTCGGTTGCCGCAAGACCAGTGCCGGCAATTGATTTAAATGATACAGAGACCCAAATAATTCAAGCTGCAAATAGCCAAGGGCTGCGCGCTTATGCGGTGCAGGTCCGGCTACGAGAGGGATGCCTGCTGAAGTCAGCTAGGGCCTATATGGTTATGAGCACCCTTGATACATTGGGTGATGTAATAAAAAGTATTCCTCCGGCTGAGGAACTGGAAAAAGAAAATTTCGATTTGAGCTTTCAGGCGGTAATAATTTCTGATGCCGAACCTGATAAAATAAAACAATCGTTGCTTTCCATTGCCGAAATCGAGAGTGTTAATGTTATCCTTTGCGAAGCGGCGCCTAGACTAGAGAAGGCCGCGGCTGTTGCAGGACCGGGTGATGCCGAGTCGAAGCGGCTAGGCGGCAAACACCATGAAGAAACGGAAAAAACTGCAATTCCTGGGCTTAATAGTACTGTTGATAAGAAAGTCAAAGGCGGGCAGTCCGTTCGGGTTGATATTGAAAAACTTGATACTCTTTTAAATTTAGTAGGCGAACTTGTTATAAACAAAACCCGCTTGGAACAAATCGGCATTACCCATCGTCTACCAGATTTGGTTGAAACAATTGAGCAGATGGATCGTGTTACTACTGATCTCCAAGCGGTTGTCATGAAGGTAAGAATGGTACCTGTCGGACAAGTTTTTAATCGGTTTCCGCGCATGATACGCGATTTATCGCGGGAACTAAATAAAGAAGTGAACTTAATTATCCAAGGCGAAGAGACTGAATTGGACCGAACTGTAATTGATGAGATTGGCGACCCGCTTGTTCACCTCCTGCGCAACGCAATCGACCATGGTATAGAAAGCCCCGAGGAACGGGAGGCGAAAGGCAAGAATCCGGTTGGGGAAATTCGCCTTATCGCTCGTCACGAAGGCAACAACGTTATTATTGTAGTTGAAGACGATGGAAGGGGGATCAACCCCGAGACAGTTAAGCAGAAAGCGGTGCAAAAGGGGCTTATTTCCCAAGCAGAAGCAGATAAAATGGATGTTGCCGAAGCCATTCGCTTAATTTTTCTCCCTGGTTTTTCAACGGCGGACAACATTACCGACTTATCCGGACGGGGCGTCGGCATGGATGCCGTGAAGACAAAGATTGAGTCGCTTGGCGGGATGGTAGATGTAGAAACTAAGGTCAATGAAGGAAGTAAGTTTAAAATCCGCTTGCCGTTGACATTAGCCATTATTCAGGCGCTATTAGTTAAGGTCGGGGAAGAGATTTACGCAATTCCGCTAAGTTCCATCGACAGTACCATCAAGGTGGGGCCAGCGGATATCAAAACAATCCAAAACCACGAAGTTATTCTGCTACGGGGCCAGATTATTCCTATAGTGCGGCTTGCCAAAGTGTTGAATGTGCCGGAAACTGGCCGGAAAAACCAGGAAGAACTGTTTGTGGTCATTATCCACATGGGAGAACAGCGCGCTGGTGTTGTCGTTGATACTCTAATCGGTCAGCAGGAGATTGTCATTAAGTCACTAGGTAAGCTATTGGCAGGTATTAAAGTTATCGCCGGCGCAACCATTCTTGGCAACGGACAGGTGGCCCTCATCCTGGACGTTGGCTCATTAATGTAGCGGGGGTGGGAGAAAAAATGCACGAGAATGGTTTCGACAATGATGTTCAATTGGTAGTTTTTAGACTCGGACAAGAAGAATACGGCATTAGTATCCTCCAGGTCCAGGAGATAAAACGAATGACCGATATTACCCGTGTTCCGCACACCCCTGATTATATTACTGGCGTCATTAATTTGCGGGGCAGCGTATTGCCGGTCATTGACCTAAAGAAACGGCTAGGTCTTCAACCTCAGCCGTTTACGGACGATACGCGTATCATAATTGTCAAAGTTGAAGATCTTTCAGCCGGGATGATTGTAGACGCCGTTTCCGAAGTTTTAACAATCGGCAGGGATAATATTGAGCCCCCTCAGACTGCTATTGGCACGGTTGGTGCGAGTTATTTAAGCGGAGTAGGCAAGCTCGATAACCGACTGTTAATACTATTGAATCTAGATGCCATTATCGGGCTGGGACAAGAACCGGCACGGCAAGGCCGAGAATAGGGGTGGAAGTTTTGTCGGAAGAAATTTTAAAACTATCGGCGCTGCAGCTAGATGCTTTACGCGAAATTGGCAACGTCGGGGCTGGTAATGCTGCTACCGCGTTATCACAGATAATTAATCGCAAAATTGATATGACTGTTCCACAGGTGGCTATATTACCCTTAGGTGAAGTCCCTGAGGTTGTTGGCGGGCCTGATGCTATGGTTGCCGGCGTATATCTCCGCGTTTTTGGTCCGGCTCCGGGAAGTATACTTTTTCTTTTACCGCGTGATAGTGCCTTTAGTCTTGTCGACATGGTTATGGGGCGTAGTCCCGGGACAACGACGGCGCTTACGGCCATGGACGAATCCGCCCTTATGGAAATAGGCAATATTCTTGCCGGTGCCTATTTAAACGCTCTGTCATATTTTACCCGCCTTACGCTGCTGCCGTCCATTCCGGCCTTGGCGATGGATATGGCCGGTGCAATTCTTAGCGTTGTTTTAATTCAGCTCGGCCAGATGGGCGATCATGCATTGGTGATTGAAACAGAATTTGCCACAGAAGCCGATGGAGTCAAGGGTCACTTTTTCCTCATCCCTGATCCTGGTTCGCTTGCTACGATTTTGGCAGCAATAGGGGTGAAGGAATAATGGGCGAACTCATTAAGGTCGGCATGGCAGACTACAAGGTCGGCAAAAGCCCAGCCAGCCTAATTAGTTACGGCTTGGGATCTTGCGTGGGGATCGCTCTCTATGACCCGGTTACAAAAGTAGGTGGTCTGGCTCATATTATGCTGCCTGATAGCAAACAGGCTCGTTCGGCGGAAAACCCGGCCAAATTTGCCGATACGGCACTGCCGCTTATGCTGGATGAAATGCTAAAAATAGGAGCAGCAAAAAACCGCGTTGTAGCTAAGATTGCCGGCGGTGCCCAGATGTTCACTTTTACCAATACTACTGACATTATGCGGGTAGGAGAGCGAAACAGCGAGGCAGTCAAGTCAGTTCTCAGGAAAATGGATATTTGCATTATCGCAGAGGATACGGGCGGTAATTATGGACGAACAGTGGAACTGAAGCTTGATACGGGTGTATTTCGGGTTAAAACGATTGATAAAGGCGAGAAGGAACTCTAGAACGGGGGGACAGAGTGCTGAAAGTGCGGCTAAGTTTAATAATGGCTGGCATTGCCGGTGCACTGACATTGTTGTTCAGCTTTTTAAATGATGCTCGCCCCTTGACCCTTCTTTATCGCTCTGCCATATCGGCTTTTATATTTGGTCTTATTGGTTTTGCCCTGGGGCAAGCCAGCCAAAATATCCTAAACCGTTTCAAGCAAGAGCTTAAGACCAAAGGCCAAAATGTCGATATTATTAGTGAGGCACCAGCTGGTGTGTCATTCAGTCCTTTGACCCCCGACATGGTCGAACGGGTTGTTCGCCCTGATTAATGTTTCATATATATGGGGGTTTTAGGCGAAATGACGGACAATGCTCTTACCCAAGCAAATGAAGTTGCCGGGCTCTGGGCGGAGTATCAGGCTAGCAAAAAGCCGGAGCTTCGGGAAAAACTAATCGAAAAATATTTACCATTGGTAAAAATGGTAGCTGGTAGAGTAGCCATTGGTCTTCCGCAGCATATAGACAAAGAGGACCTTATTAGTTACGGCTTCTTTGGCCTGTTGGACGCTATTGAACGGTTCGATCCAAGCCGTAATATCAAATTTGAGACCTATGCCGTAGCCCGTATCCGCGGTTCAATTTTCGATGCAATACGGGTACAGGATTGGTTACCCGCCAGTTTACGCCAGAAAGGACGGCTTTTGGAGAGGACGATTGCCGAACTAGAAAACAGCTTGGGTCGATCGGCCACCGACGTGGAAATTGCTCAGGCAATGAATTTTACGGTCGAGCAGCTTCACCAGCTTATTAATCAACTTAACGCAAGTACCCTTGTTCCTTTAGAAGAATTTGTCCAGAACGAAACGGTGAATCAGGCAAGTCCCAATTTAGCCCAGGAAATTGAACAGGAAGAAGTAAAGAATACATTAGCGAAAGCAATTGACAGGCTCCCGGAGAAAGAGCGTCTGGTCATTTCTCTTTATTACTATGAAGGACTGACGTTAAAAGAGATAAGTCTAGTCTTAAAGCTATCGGAAGCGCGTATTTCCCAGCTCCACACGAAAGCCATTTTCCGGTTGCGCGGTGCTCTTTCCCGCCTTAAATCCAGTCTCTTATAATGCCGGGGAGGGATCCGCTTGGATAACGAGGAACGGCTACTTGAACGGACCGCTGAAACTACCGAGGCATCAGACGGTTATTATCAAATTATCTTGAGCGATAGTGGCGTTTTTCTTACTGTCTTTCCGCCGCAAGGGAATGGTAGTCCTGTTCGTGAACACGTTATTCTCCTTGATTTAGAAAAACGGGCCATTAAAGGGTTTGACCTGCCTGTTATCGTGCGTACTGTGCGAGAAGCTTCCGGGCTGCCGGTACGGATTGCTCCGCCACCGCCGCTTTCGGCCGAACCGGAGATTCAGGTTCTGGTAGGGCGGGATCGGATGGAAGCAACGTTGCAGATTATTGCTCCTAAAGGGAGTCGTCCCGTAACTATGGACGAAGTTTTAGAAAAAATTAAGCAGGTCGGAGTAACTTATGGCCTTGACCATGCCGCCATTCAAAGAGCTTTTGCTCACCCTGGTCTAAAGGTGGTATGTGCGCGCGGGCTTTGGCCAACGGACGGCCAAGACGCCTATATCAAGTACTATGTTGATCTGGAAAACAAAGGTAAACCGGCTGAACTCGAAGATGGTCGGGTTGATTTTAAAAATTTGAACATGTTTACCATTGTGCGCGAGGGTGATTTATTAGCCGAAAAGGTGCCGCCAACTCCTGGTACCCCTGGCATCGATGTTTTAGGACAGCCGGTGCCGCCAAAACCTGGCAAAGATATTTTGCCGCCACTAGGCAAGAATGTGCAAATGATAGATAACGGTAAAATCGTCGCCACAATGTCCGGGCAGCTAATCATTACCAACAATAAGCTCAATGTGGTTCCGGTTATAGAGATAAATGGCGATGTAGATTTGTCCACAGGCAATATTGATTTTGTTGGCAATATAATTGTTCGTGGTTCAGTGCAGGCCGGATTTTTGGTCAAAGCTGAAGGTGATGTGGAAGTTGCCGGTACGGTCAGCGGCGGGACTGTAGAAGGGAAAAATGTTTGTGTACGAATGGGTGTTCAGGGCATGAATCGTGGCTATATTAAGGCAACCGAAAATGTTGTGGCAAAATTTATCGAAAACGCCACAGTTTATGCCGGCTCAGACGTGTTGGTCAGCGACGTTATTCTCCATAGTCGGATCAGCGCTGGTAAACGAGTAGTTGTGGAGGGGCGAAGAGGACTGATTGCTGGTGGTCGAGTGCTGGCCGGAGAAGAAATCAGAGCGAAAGTTACCGGTACCCATTTGGCATCCAATACCGACTTAGGAGTGGGGATTAATCCGCTACTGCGGGAAGAATATCAAAAACTGCGCATGGAAATTAAAAAATTGGAGTTTACTCTCGAACAAACTCAAAAAGCTTTAGGGCTTCTCCGCGCTATGGATCAGGCTACCATGCCGAAAGATAAGCACGAAATGATGTTACGACTGACGAAAGCTCAATTTCATCTTGTCGGGCAAGTAGAAACAATGCGAAATCGCATAAACGAGATCGAAGTTGCTTTTGAGGAAATGCGGCATGGCAAGATACGAGTGCGTGATACCGTCTACCCTGGAGTCAAAATCATCATAGGGTCATTAGTAAAACCCATTCGGGAAACACTAAGTTTTGTCACGTTTTATGCCGAGGATGGCGAAATAAAGGTCGGCCCTTATAAGTAAGGTGAATAAGGGTGGTGGGAACGTGAATATCAGACCGATGGACCTACAGGTACTGATTACCCGTGCAACTGAAGTGAGCAAGGCCCAGGAAATCACCGACCATCAACCGACATTGCAGCAGCAAATATTCGGGCAACAATGGCAACAGGTTATGGCTAACCGTCAGCACCAAGTTCAGGGAGCCGCCAAAAATGAAGGCGCTAAAATTCAACGGGGAAAAGAGTATAAGGAGAAACAAGATAGGGGACGTAACCGGAAAGGTCAAACAGACAAAGAAATACCCGGAAAACCTGTTCATAGCGCAAGCGCAGAAGACCCGATCCGGGGGCATAACGTGGATTTAAAAACATAGTCGAGGTGGGAATTTTGCTTACCGGAATTACCGTTACGCTTGTTGTTCTCCTTTTTTTTGTTTTTTTTGTTGTAACTAAAAAGGACATGCTGCAAAAGCTGTTTTCCCTTAATACGGCGGCGCCGGCGCAGGAATTTCAGCAACAGCTTGAACAAACCGCTGACCATATTCTCAGACGGTTAGAGACACAAATTGCTCATCTTGAATATTTATTAGAAGAAGCAGACGCCAAGATGACTGCTTTAGATCAAAAAATCCAGGCAGCAGCGGTTTTTGAACAATTAGGTATAGCAGGGACTTCTCTTGCGGAGCAAGCTGTACCGAACGAGCAGAATATAGGCATAGTCCAAGATACTGGCAAAAAGGCTGAGGCGAATCCGTATTCCCAAGAAACGGGAAATGGCAAACGGCGGCTTGTTTTCGCCATGGCGGAACAGGGTTACAATATAACTGAAATTGCTAAAGCCACTGGGATTGGCAAAGGTGAAGTTATGTTAATGCTACAGTTGAATAAAAGATGAAAATTTTTGTATACTAACAAAACGGATTATTTTGCTTGTTATAATTAGGAAGATATGGTATACTAACTTTTGGTGTAAATCACACACGCATTCTAATTTTGTCACTGTGCCGTAAGCGGTGAAGACAAAAAATGAGGAATGCGGCGGTATATTAACAGGAGGTGCAGAATATGTCGGTAATTTCCATGAAACAGCTGCTGGAGGCTGGTGTCCATTTCGGTCACCAAACCAGGAGATGGAACCCCAAAATGGCTCCTTACATTTTTACGGAGCGTAACGGTATTTACATTATTGATCTGCAGAAAACGGTCAAAAAAGTGGAGGAAGCCTATAACTTCATCCGTGACGTTGCTGCCCAAGGCCAATCGATTTTGTTTGTAGGTACGAAAAAACAGGCACAGGAAGCGGTGAAAGAAGAAGCGACCCGCTGCGACATGTTCTATGTTAATGAAAGATGGCTCGGCGGTATGCTGACCAATTTCCAGACTATCCAAAAGCGGATTAACCGTTTGCGCGAACTTGAAGACATGGAAGAAAAGGGCGTTTTTGACCTGCTGCCCAAAAAGGAAGTTATTGCTCTGCGGCACGAAATGGAAAGACTGCAAAAATTCCTGGGCGGTATTAAGAATATGAATAAATTACCCGGCGCCCTGTTTATTATTGACCCGCGCAAAGAGCGCATTGCTGTTGCCGAAGCGCGTAAGCTTGGTATTCCAATTGTGGCGATCGTGGATACCAACTGCGATCCAGATGAGGTTGATTATGTCATTCCGGGCAATGATGATGCGATTCGTGCTGTCAAACTATTGACTTCCAAAATGGCCGATGCTGTTCTGGAAGGTCGCCAAGGCGAACAACTGGCGGCAGAAGCATAATTCGTTTGGGAAGGTAAGGGGGCGGGAAACTGCATCCCTTACCTTTATAAGTAGACGGGAGGATTGGATATATGATTACGGCTGAAATGGTAAAAGAACTGCGCGAACGTACCGGTGCAGGCATGATGGATTGTAAAAAAGCGCTGACCGAAACTAAGGGCGATATGGAAAAAGCTATTGACTATTTAAGGGAAAAAGGACTTGCCGCAGCAGCGAAAAAGGCTGGTCGAATTACGGCGGAAGGTGTTGTTGAAGCGTACATACACGGTGGCGGCCGCATAGGCGTGTTGCTTGAAATTAACTGCGAGACTGATTTTGTGGCTAAGACAGAACAGTTTAAAGCATTGGCCAAGGACATTTGTATGCAGATTGCTGCTGCTAACCCCAGCTATGTGAGCCGTAGCGACGTTCCGGCTGAAGTAATTAATCATGAGCGGGAAGTTTTGCGGGCGCAAGCGCTTAACGAAGGAAAACCGGCCCATATTGTTGAAAAAATGATTGAAGGACGTTTGGAAAAATTTTATAAAGAAGTATGCCTGCTCGAACAAGAATTCATTAAAGACCCTGATAAAACTGTTCAACAATTAATTAACGAGCAAATTGCCAAAATTGGTGAAAATATTACGGTAAGAAGATTTACACGGTATCAGCTTGGCGAAGGTATCGAGAAAAAAGCAAATGATTTTGCTGCTGAAGTAATGGCTGCGGTGAAAAAGTAAGAGAACACCTTTGTGTTCTCTTTTTTCCAAAATAGGCCATTAATAGCCATTATAATAAAGGATTTTCGTTGGACACATAGAATTTGATTGATGAACGGGGGCTTTTAGCTTTGAATGTCGCAAAATATAAACGTGTGGTGATTAAACTCAGTGGCGAAGCATTGGCCGGTGCCCAGGGCTATGGCATTGATCCGGCCGTTGTTGAATCAATTGCCCGTGAAATTAGGGAAACCAAAGCTACAGGCCTTGAAATTGCAATTGTGGTTGGCGGCGGCAATATTTGGCGCGGTCTGGCGGGTAGCGCTAAAGGAATGGACCGGGCTAGCGCCGATTATATGGGTATGCTGGCGACCGTAATGAATTCTTTAGCCTTGCAGGACGCGCTCGAAAACTTAGGTGTTGATACACGGGTTCAAACGGCTATAGAAATGCGTCAAGTTGCCGAGCCGTATATCCGGCGGCGAGCGATACGCCACTTGGAGAAGGGGCGTGTCGTTATCTTTGCCGCAGGGACAGGCAATCCGTATTTTTCCACAGACACTACTGCAGCGTTGCGTGCGGCTGAGATTGAAGCTGACGCAATTCTTATGGCCAAGAAGAATGCTGATGGAGTTTATGACAGCGACCCCCGCTATAATCCGGATGCTAAGAAATTTAAGGAACTCGAGTACATAGAAGTACTGCAGCGTGGTTTAGGGGTCATGGATTCAACTGCTACCACGCTTTGTATGGATAATAAAATTCCCATCATCGTGTTCAGCATTGACGAACCCGGCAATATTTTGAAGGCCGCTCTTGGTCAAGAAATTGGCACTATTGTGGGAGGAACGAAAAATGGGCATTAAGGAAATTCATGCCACTCATGAAGAAAAGATGAAAAAAGCTTTAGAAGTATTGCGCAAAGAGTTTGGTGCTTTGCGGGCTGGCCGGGCAACCCCTGCGCTCCTTGACAAGGTAACAGTTGATTACTATGGGATGCCGTCGCCGATTAACCAGGTAGCGAATATTTCAGTTCCTGAACCCCGGCTCATTGTTATTCAGCCGTGGGAGAAAAGCATGCTTGCCCCCATTGAAAAAGCTATTTTGAAATCAGACCTTGGTCTTACGCCTACAAACGATGGAAATGTGATCCGTCTTTCCATTCCACAACTGACCCAACAACGTCGCAGTGAACTGGTTAAGGTCGTCCATAAGAAAGCTGAGGAAGCGCGGGTAGCTATCCGCAATTTACGGCGCGATGCCAACGACGCCATCAAAAAGCTGGAAAAAGAAAAACAGGTGTCTGAGGATGAGGCCAAAAAGGCACAGGAAGATATGCAAAAGCTTACCGACAAGTATATAAAGGAAGTTGACCAAGTAATGGCCGCTAAAGAAAAAGAAATAATGGAAGTGTAACATATGCGGCAAAACGGCGAAACAGCGGTCGACACCGTTGGTCGGCCTTTACAGGAAGCCAAGACATTATTAGAAAGCCGCGGCTTCCAATACAGCGTGCGAATTACCTGTCCATCGCGCCCCACATTTAAGGTGGAACGGGAGTGTCTTTATGTTGTGCGTCAGCATGTAGCTGCTGATGGGGTTTATCATTTGGTTGTTGCTGCCAAAATGGGAAAGGAGGTGTAAACATGGCTTATAAAATTACAGAAGAATGTGTTGCGTGTGGTTCTTGCGCGGCGACCTGTCCGGTTGGTGCGATTAAAGAGGGTAATCCTACCTACGTCATCACCGAAGAGTGTGTTGAATGTGGGGCCTGTGCGGCGGTTTGCCCGGTTGGTGCTATTAAAGCTCCATAATCTCGGAACCCCCTCGCAAGAGGGGGTTTAAAAGTTTAGGAGGCGCAAAAGCCCAAGAATTTGGAGGTCTCACTGTGTGGAAAAAGTGGTTTAGCAATAAGAGCGACGTTGACCAGAACCAGAGTTATCTGCAAAATTCGCTTGATCCCAATTCAATCCCTGCACATATTGCGATTATTATGGATGGTAACGGACGTTGGGCTCAGAAACGTGGATTGCCACGAACTTTGGGCCATCACGCGGGAGCGGAGACACTACGTAATATTGTAAAGACGGCAGCCGAACTCGGCGTCAAGGTATTGACGGCTTATGCTTTTTCCACCGAAAACTGGAAACGACCAGCCGAAGAGGTCGATGTCCTCATGCGGCTGTTATCAGACTATCTTGATAGTGAAATTGATGAGCTGGATAGTAATAATGTCCAAATTCGTTTTATTGGCAAAACGGACGAATTGGCACCTAGTTTATACCATAAAATAATGCAGGCTCAACAACGAACCAGCAAAAACACCGGTCTTATCTTAAACCTAGCCGTTAATTACGGCGGTCGGGCCGAACTCACGCGGGCAATGCAATTAATCGCCCGAAAAGTTGCCGCAGGCGCCATAGCTCCCGACAATATTTCCGAGCAGACCATTCAAGATCACCTCTATACGGCTGATTTACCTGACCCGGATCTGTTAATACGTCCTAGCGGCGATTTGCGTCTGAGTAATTTTCTGTTGTGGCAATCAGCCTATACGGAATTCTGGTTTACTAACACCAATTGGCCTGATTTTACTCCTGCCCATTTAATCCAGGCTATCACTGACTATCAACGGCGCGACCGACGCTTTGGCGGACTGAAAACATCAAAGTAGGTGTTTGAATTGCTTGGCAAACGTATTTTAACAGCCTTAATCGGCATATTAGCGGCCATTTATCTCATAAATTCAGGCGGGTGGTTGTTTATCGGGGCGGTTGCACTTTTAGCGGTTATCGCTTGGCATGAGTATTTCGCCATGTTAGGCTGCCGGCAAATAAATGTCCACTATGGGCTGGGAGTTACCGGAATATTGCTGCTAATGGCCTGCACTGCCTTGGGCAATCCCCAGGAAACGATAATTATTATGTTTTTGCTTCTTGTTCTTTGTTTGGCTAAAGCGGTTACCAGTTCTAGCAGCTTTACTATTGCGGATGCATCCTTTACTTTTTTCGGCATTGCCTATGTGGGCCTGACGTTTTCCCATATTATTTTACTCCGTTTTGCCGACAACTTTACTTCATATAATGTAGGAAACGTGACCCTCCCGGCCGGTGCGGTTTACCTGTGGTTAGCTTTCGTCGGAACATGGGCAAATGATACTTTTGCTTATTTTGTTGGTACTAAGTTCGGCCAAAACAAGCTGTGTCCCGCTATTAGTCCCTATAAGACGTGGGAAGGCGCTATAGGCGGAATAATAGGCAGTTTGCTGGGAACGGCGATTTTGGGGAGTTTGTTTCAAATCCCGTTATTTCACGGATTAATTATTGGTTTATTGGCAGGAATAGCCGCACCATTAGGCGACTTAGCTGAATCGGCAATTAAGCGTTATACGGGTGTAAAAGATTCCGGCCGATTGCTCCCCGGACATGGCGGCGTACTGGACCGTTTTGACAGTATAATGTTTGCAGTTCCAACCGTATATTACTACATATACGCTTTTCTACTGAACTAACGGGGTGGTAGGCATTGAAAAATATTGCTATTTTGGGAAGTACAGGATCGATAGGGACACAGGCACTGGAGGTAATTGCTGGTCGCCCCGATGAATTTCAGCTTGTTGCCCTTGCTGCGCACAAAAATGATGAACTTTTGGCTCGGCAAATTGAACGTTTTAACCCTGACCTGGCGGTTTTAGTCGATAAGGAGGCCGCTCGCCGGCTGCAGCAGAGAAATGTAGGCAAGACACGTATTCTGGCAGGGGAAGAAGGTTTGCTGGCAGCTGCCACGTATGATCCTGTCCATACAGTGGTGACATCAATGGTAGGGTTTGCAGGCCTCAAACCTACTTTAGCTGCCATTGCAGCGGGGAAAACAATTGCGCTGGCAAATAAAGAAACATTGGTGGCTGCCGGCGAACTGGTGATGACCGAGGCACGAAGGCGCGGAGTGACGATTTTGCCTGTTGACAGTGAACACAGCGCAATTTTTCAGTGTTTGCAGGGGGAACATAAAAAAAATATTAACAAACTTATTCTGACTGCTTCAGGCGGCCCCTTTCGCGGTTGGACGCGGGAGAGGATGAGTAAAGTGACGGTCAAGGAATGTCTTGCCCATCCTAATTGGTCGATGGGAAAAAAAATTACCGTTGATTCGGCGACCTTAATTAACAAAGGACTGGAAGTGATTGAAGCCCGGTGGTTATATGACGTTCCTTACGAGCAGATTGAAGTAGTCATTCACCCGCAAAGTATTGTTCACTCGATGGTTGAATTCGTTGACGGCAGTATCATGGCACAAATGGGGCGCCCGGACATGCGGCTGCCAATTCAGTACGCTCTCGCATATCCTGACCGTTTGCATAATTCTTTTCCGCGCCTTGATTTTTATAATCTTGGGTCTCTGACTTTTGAAGCACCTGATTTAGCAGCTTTCCCTGGCCTAAAGATCGCATATGATGCCGGTCGTGCCGGCGGTACGGTGCCGTGCGTCATGAATGCGGCGAATGAAGTTGCCGTAAATGCCTTTCTGCACGGTCAAATTACCTTTCTCGACATAACTTCCGTAATTCAAGAAGTACTTAATAATCATGAAAAGATAGATGCACCTGGGCTGTCAGACCTTTGCGCCGCCGACCGGTGGGCCCGCGAGGAAGCGCGGAACATAATCGCTACTTTTAAGTAAAAAGGGGCAGGTGAGTATTATTTGTCCACTACCGTAATCGCCACCGTCTTTGTTTTCGGTCTGCTGATTTTCTTTCATGAACTGGGGCATTTCCTTACTGCCAAAATGGTAGGCATGCGCGTCCACGAATTTGCTATCGGTTTTGGACCTAAACTATGGAGTCGTAAAAAAGGAGAAACGGTTTACTCGATTCGGGTTATTCCGTTAGGCGGATTTAACAAAATAGCCGGGATGGATCCCGACGAAGAACAGGATGAGCGTTCTTTTCATGCTAAGCCGATTTGGGCTCGGATGCTGGTAATTGTTGCCGGTTCGGTCATGAATTTCGTCCTGCCGGTTCTCCTGTTTATGTTTGTGTTTATTTTTGCCGGTATTGATACTCCTTCCGACGAAGCCATCATTGGCAGTGTCTTTCCGGATCGACCGGCGGCCCAGTCCGGGCTGGCACCGGGCGACCGCATTCTGGCGGTAAATAATCAGGAAGTTTCTTCATGGCGACAATTTGTCAGCCTAGTACAGCCTAACGCTGGCAAAGAGTTGATCATCAAGTTTGAAAGAAATGGACAAAGCCATCATACCAGAGTGGTACCAGAATATGATGCTAAAGCGAACCGTGGGATCATTGGCGTTGTTCCGCAAATTCGGAACTATCGGCCGGGAGTGGCTGAATCTTTAGGCTTGGCCGTAAAGCAAACGTATATGGTAGCAAGCAATATGTTGGCTGGTATTGGGCAGATGATTACCGGTAAAGCTCCTGCTGACGTTGCCGGTCCGATCGGTGTTGCCCAAATGGCTGGGCAGGTGGCACAACTTGGTGTTACACCGCTACTTCAATTCGCGGCCTTTTTAAGTATCAACTTAGGGCTAATTAATCTGTTTCCAGTACCCGTACTGGACGGCGGCCATGTTGTTACCCTTGCCGTCGAGGCCATTCGCGGCAAGCCATTAAACCGCAACAGTCTGCAATTTATTCAAATGATAGGTTTTACCTTGCTAATGCTGTTGCTGATTGTTGCAACGTTTAAGGATATTAGCCGGCTTCGTCTGTTTTAATAATTTCTAAAAACTATGTATGGGATGATAGTTTATGCGGCGAAAAAAGACTTGCCCAATCCGTATCGGCAATGTGATTGTCGGCGGGAATGCTCCCATTTCCGTGCAGTCTATGACTAATACTAAAACAGAAAATGTTGACGCAACGGTAGCTCAGATACGGCGCTTAGCCGAGGCCGGCTGTGACATCGTCCGGGTAGCTGTGCCGAACCTGGCGGCGGCCGAGGCTATTGAGTCTATCAAAAAACATGTTAGTCTCCCCATTGTTGCTGATATTCATTTCGATTATCGTTTGGCCCTTGCCGCTATCGAACGCGGCGCCGACGCGCTACGATTAAATCCAGGGAATATCCGTGAGCCTGAACATGTTAAGGCTGTGGTAAACCAGGCGAAGAAAAGACGTATTCCGATTCGTATTGGGGTTAACGCCGGCTCGCTTGACCCGGCGATACTCGACAAGTATGGAGGACATCCGACTCCCGAGGCGATGGTTGAAAGTGCCTTGCAGCATGTGACAATTTTGGAAAACCTAGACTTTTGCGATATAAAAATTTCGCTTAAAGCCAACGACGTCCCAATGACGATTGAAGCCTACCGGTTAATGTCTGATACCGTCGACTATCCGCTTCACCTCGGAATTACCGAGGCCGGCACGGTCCGGTCTGGGATTATTAAGTCGGCGGTTGGCATAGGCGCCTTGTTGGCCGAAGGAATTGGCGATACTATTCGGGTCTCACTGACCGGCGACCCGGTAGAAGAAGTCAGGGTAGGCAATGAGATATTGAAAGCACTTGGTTTGCGCAGTTATGGTCCGACGTTGGTTTCTTGCCCCACTTGCGGGCGGTGCGATATCGACCTTGAGAAGTTGGCCGTACAGGTTGAGCAGCGGCTAAGCGGCATCCGTAAACCGATTAAGGTAGCGGTTATGGGCTGCGTTGTCAATGGCCCCGGCGAAGCCCGTGAGGCTGATATTGGTATTGCTGGCGGCAAGGGACAGGGACTGGTATTTCGGAAAGGTGAAATTGTCAAGAAAGTAGATGAAGATGAACTGATACCGGCGTTATTTGCCGAATTAGACAGGCTTATTAAGGAGGCAGAATAAAATGCGCGCATCAAACCTATATGCTCCCACACTGCGGGAAACACCTGCGGAAGCGGAAGTAATCAGCCATCAATTAATGCTGCGAGCAGGGATGATCAGAAAAGCGGCCGGCGGGATCTATACCTACCTACCTTTAGCCTGGCGGGTATTAAAAAAAATCGAGGACATTATCCGCGAAGAGATGGACGCTAAAGGCGGCCAGGAACTGTTAATGCCCATTGTCCAGCCGGCAGAGATATGGAAGGAGACAGGGCGCTGGGACGTTTACGGCGACGAAATGTTCCGACTGAAAGATCGTCACCAACGCGATTTCTGTCTCGGTCCTACCCACGAAGAAATGATTACCACCCTTGTCCGGGATGAAGTGCGGTCTTACCGGCAATTACCGTTATTGCTTTACCAAATTCAGAACAAGTACCGCGATGAAATCAGGCCGCGCTTCGGTCTGATGCGGGGGCGTGAATTTATCATGAAAGATTTATATTCCTTTGACCGTGACGAGGAAGGACTTAACGAAAGCTATAATAAAATGTATGACGCCTATACCCGGGTGTTTACGCGCTGTGGTCTTACTTTCAGGCCGGTTGAGGCTGATTCGGGAGCTATTGGCGGCAGTGGGTCCCACGAATTTATGGTCTTGGCCGAGTCGGGTGAAGCGGCAATTGTTTACTGTACAACCTGTGACTATGCGGCTAACGTGGAGAAAGCCGAACTAAAGCCTATCCACGCGATGGAAGAAGAGCGGTTAGCGATGGAAATAGTCGAAACTCCCGGCCGCAAAACCATTGGGGATGTTACGGCGTTTTTGGGAATTAGCCCCGAAAAAACGGTTAAAACGCTGGCGTATCAGACGGAAAAAGGGCTGGTACTGGCTTTGGTTCGCGGCGATCATGAGGTTAATGAAATTAAACTTAAAAATGAGCTCAATTGTCTACAGCTCGAATTAGCGTCGGAAGCAGCGGTAATCGGAGCTTTAGGCTGTGAGCCTGGTTTCATCGGGCCGGTTGGCGTAAAAGATATTACAATTGTGGCCGATGCTACGGTCATGAACTTATTTAACGTTGTTTGCGGTGCCAATAAAGTGGACAAACATTACCGCAACGTCAATCCCGGCCGGGATTTTACGGCAACTAAAGTAGCAGATATCCGGTTGATTCAAGAGAACGATCCTTGTCCGCGCTGCGGTGCTTCCGTTAAAACAGCGCGGGGGATTGAAGTCGGACAGGTCTTTAAACTCTATACAAAATACAGCAATGCTTTAGGCGCTACTTATCTGGACGAAAACGGGCAGGAGCGGCCTATTGTCATGGGATGCTACGGTATAGGCGTAACCCGGACAATGGCTGCTGCTATCGAGCAAAACCATGATGAAAACGGCATTATTTGGCCGGTGCCTATTGCGCCTTTTCAGGTTGTAGTCATTCCGGTCAACGCCAAAGAAGAAGCGCAAATGTCGCTGGCAGAAGAAGTATATACTGAGTTGAACAAAGCAGGGGTTGAAGCCATATTAGATGATCGCAACGAGCGTCCCGGTGTTAAATTTAAGGATGCTGACCTGATTGGCTATCCCTTGCGAGTTACTATTGGACCAAAAGCACTGAGCGAAGGCCGTGTAGAAGTCAAAGTGCGCCGTACCGGCGAAATTATTTATTTCGACAAAGCAAATTATGTTAGTGAGGTTCAGGCGCTTCTTGCACGATTATAGTCATGACCAAAACGCGTGATAGTATCTATCACGCGTTTTAATTTACTCTGCCTCTTAGTCATTGGCCACTAGCCTACGTTCACGTGTTAGGATTTTCGGGCAGTTTGCCGATTTTTAAAGGTGTTCTTTCCATAGCGAGATTGTGCTAAAATAGGTTATGAGTGCCATAGTGGGAGAGGTAATTCATGCACAATTATTGTATCATACCCGACCGTGATTGCCGGGAATTTTGGAAATTTGTCGACAACCTGGCAATCGCGAGCAAATATAAGGATATTCTACAACGAAGCATTATAACCCGGGTTGAGGTGAATACCGCCGAAGGTACATGGGATTTATTTATTAATCTTGCTCAACCATTACCTTCTAAGGTCTTTGAGGTGGCAGCTCAATATTTATCGGCGTCATGCGGATTAACGAGAGTGACCTTTCATCAGGCGGTGCGTGATCTCGATGAAGTTCTTACTAACGAATGGCCAAAGTTAGTCGCCCAGGTGTCTCAGGGTAACCAGGCCATTGCCGTGCTGCTTGGTCACGCTAATTACCGTATTGATGGGGATACGCTTACCATTGAAGTTGAAGGCGAGTTATCGGCTGAGATGCTGATCAGCAAGAAAATAGATGAAAGTATCAGGGACTATATTCTTCATGAAGTTGGCCAGCATTGCCAAGTAAAGTTTCTTTCCTCCCAGCCGACGGCCGAGATCATTTCTAATGAAGATCTGATAACGCCTGAATACCTGGAAGCGCTTACAGAATGTCAAGATCCACGGGAGAAGCAGGATAACAATCCTGTTATTTTCGGTCGAAATATTAAAGACGATCCGGTGCCAATCAGTAGTGTTCAGGATGAAGCGCGTAACATTGTTATTGAAGGAGAAATTATCAGCTTTGAGACGCGTGACCTCCGTTCCGGTCGTACGCTGCTCACCTTTGATCTGGCCGATACCACAGATGGCATAAGCGGCAAGGTATTTTTTGAGGATGCCGAAGAAGCCGGCAAGGTAACTAAAATTCTCAGTGAGGGCATGTGGGTCAAGGTAAAGGGGACCGTTCAGTTTGACAAGTTTGGTAATGAATTGATGATGTTTGCAGATAGTATGTGCCGAACTCATAAACAGGAGCGCATGGATACGGCCGTCATCCCGCGGGTGGAACTTCATGCCCATACGCGGATGAGTAATATGGATGCCGTTGTCTCTGCAAAACAACTTATCAAGACAGCGGCAAAATGGAAGCATCCGGCGATTGCCATTACGGACCATGGCGTAGTTCAGGCTTTCCCTGAGGCCTATGAGGAAGCCGCGAAGGCCGGTATAAAGGTAATTTACGGAATGGAAGGCTACCTCTTTGACGATGATATAACGCAAGCCCGTCATATAATTATTTTGGCCAAGAATGCAATAGGACTGCGAAATTTGTACCGCCTTGTCTCATTGTCTCACTTAAAATTTCTGTACCGGACACCCCGCATTCCTCGCACGGCACTGGAAGAACACCGTGAAGGCCTCATCTTAGGTTCAGCCTGCGAAGCCGGTGAACTTATTCAAGCCATTCTAGCAGGTGCTTCAGAGGAAAACCTTCTAAAAATTGCTTCATTTTATGATTATTTGGAGATTCAACCGATCGGCAACAACGCTTTTCTGGTGCGAGAAGGCAAGGTAGCCGATGACGAAGGGTTACGGCAATTAAATTTACGCGTTTGCGAAATAGGAGAAAAACTTAATAAACCCGTTGTCGCTACCTGTGACGTTCATTTTCTAAACCCGGAAGATGAGGTTTATCGTCGGATTTTAATGGCTGGGCAAGGGTTTGCCGATGCCGACCAGCAGCCGCCCCTTTACTTCCGTACTACTGACGAGATGTTAAACGAGTTTGCTTATCTGGGGGCGGATAAGGCATACGAGGTAGTAGTCGAAAACTCCAGGCGCATAAGCGAGTTGATTGAACAGTTTAAACCTATTCCGGATGAGCTTTATGCGCCCAAAATTCCCGGAGCGGAGGAACAAATCCGGTCAATGGCCTACCAACGAGCAATCGAGCTGTACGGTGATCCGTTGCCCGAGATTGTTGCTTCTCGACTAAAATATGAGTTGGATTCAATTATTAACAACGGTTTTGCCGTCTTGTATCTTATCGCTCACAAGCTGGTCAAAAAATCTTTGGATGACGGTTATCTTGTCGGATCGCGCGGTTCGGTCGGTTCTTCTTTCGTCGCTACCATGACAGGTATTACCGAGGTTAATCCCTTGGCTCCCCATTGGCGTTGCCCGGCATGTAAGCATTCCGAATTTATTACCGATGGCAGTTATGGTAGCGGTTTTGATTTACCTGATAAACATTGTCCTCAATGCCAAACACTAATGAAAAAAGACGGGCATGATATTCCTTTTGCTGTTTTCATGGGCTTTCACGGTGACAAAGTGCCGGATATCGATCTGAACTTTTCCGGGGAATACCAACCGATTGCGCATAAGTATACAGAGGAACTCTTTGGGCGGGACAATGTATTTCGGGCTGGTACCATTGCAACTATCGCCGATAAAACGGCTTTCGGTTTTGTTAAAAATTATTTTGCTGATAAAGGATATGCCGCTCGTAATGCTTATATTAATAAGCTTGTTAGCGGCTGCACGGGCGTGAAGCGTACGACCGGACAGCATCCCGGCGGCATAATGGTAGTTCCCCGCGATATGGACGTGCATCATTTTACTCCCATCCAATATCCGGCTGATGACAAAAACTCTTCAACAATTACTACCCATTTCGACTATCATTCCATCAGTAGCCGTCTCGTAAAACTGGATATTCTGGGGCATGACGATCCGACTGTTATTAAAATGTTGGAGGATCTTACCGGTATTGATGCTAAACAAATACCTTTCGACGATGCAAAGACTATGAGTCTTTTCTCGTCAACGGAAGCGTTGGGATTGACGCCCGAGCAGTTGGGTACCACTGTGGGCACCTTCGGTATCCCAGAGTTCGGCACAAAATTTGTCCGGCAGATGCTAGAAGATACGAAACCCAAGACATTCAGCGAGTTGGTCCGGATTAGCGGTTTTTCTCATGGTACGGATGTCTGGCTGAATAACGCTCAGGATTTAATAAAAAAGGGCATTGCCAAACTTTCTGAAGCCATTTCTGCCCGGGACGATATTATGGTTTACTTGATTCAGAAAGGTTTAGAACCTCAAATCGCTTTTAAAATCATGGAAGGCGTCCGTAAAGGAAAAGGAGTAAAGCCGGAAGATGTAGAGTATATGCGCTCAAAAGGCGTGCCAGAGTGGTATATTGAGTCGTGCCAGAAAATCAAATACATGTTTCCCAAAGCCCACGCGGTAGCGTATGTAATGATGGCATTCCGCATTGCCTATTGTAAAGTTCATTACCCGTTGGCTTTTTACGCTTCCTATTTCACTGTACGGGCTACTGACTTTGACGCCGACCTGATAATCCAGGGCGAGGCCGCCTTGCGTTCCAAAATCAATGAGTTTGAACAGAAAGGCAATAATCTTACGGCAAAAGAAAAAAGCCAATTAACCATAATGGAAATGGCTTTGGAGATGTACTTGCGCGGTTATATCTTTCACCCTGTTAATATATACCGTTCAGATGCAGCAAAGTTTTTAATCGTTGACAATGGGTTGTTGCCGCCAATAGGTTCGCTGCAGGGAGTTGGTGATACGGCTGCCCGCAATATTGTCCAGGCTCGCGAGGAACGACCTTTTTCTTCGGTTGAAGACTTACGCACTCGCGCACGGGTCTCAAAGACGGTCATCGACACTTTGAAAGATCACGGTTGCCTTGCCGATCTTCCTGAAACTGACCAGATTATGCTTTTTGCCTAATGTTGGGGTTAGTGCAAATGTATTTATTGTGAATTTTAGATAGTCAAAAAAGAAGAGACATCACCTCCGCGTAACCAAAAACGATTACACGGAGGTGATGTTTCATGGAGTATTGTTCACTCTCTAATACTGTCTTTCCTCTCAATTATCTTGGCTTTTCGCTTTACCTTTAGCAAGTTTTTGGGTATCATTTAAATATCGGAGACGAATTTAGGAGGAAGCCCTTTGTGCGTACGATCGCCCTTATTGCCCATGATCGCAAAAAACAGGAAATGCTTGATTTTGTAATTGCCCACCGTGAAATATTGGCAAAACATAATTTAGTGGCCACGGCGACCACAGGAAGACTCATTAGCGAAAAGACCGGGCTGGCAGTTACCTCGTATTTATCGGGCCCGCTTGGCGGGGATTTACAAATCGGGGCGCGGATCGCCTGCAAAGAGATTGATCTGGTTATTTTTTTGCGCGATCCTCTTACGGCTCAGCCTCATGAACCTGATATTACTGCCTTATTGCGGGTGTGCGACGTTCATAATATTCCAGTAGCGACCAATGAACGGGGCGCCCATTTGATGCTCTCCGCTTTACTATAGACGCGGATTTAGTGGGAAACAAGGATAGGAGCGAGAGTTTGTGCCGATATTATTACTGGTTGCGGGAATTGTAGTGCTGGACCAGTTATCGAAATTTTATTTTTTGTCACGGATGCTGCCTGGCGACTCTATTCCGATTATTTCTGGCATTTTTCATATAACTTTGATCCTAAACCCTGGAGCGGCATTTGGACTATTTGAACACCAAAGGATATTTTTTATTGTCGTGGCAGCCTTAATGCTAGGGGCAGTTGCTTATTATGTTCCACGAATCCCGGCAGGCATGACGCTGCTGCGTTGGGGTGCGGGGCTTATGGCTGGCGGCGCGGCCGGCAATGTAATCGACCGGATTAGGACTGGCTATGTTGTCGATTTTTTCGATTTTCGCATTTGGCCGATTTTTAATATTGCTGATATTGCTATTGTGACCGGTGTGGCTTGCATTATCTTTACTCTGGTAAAATCGGGGCAGGAAAAGGATGACAGCCTTGACAAATAAAACGTTTTCATTTATAGCAGAAGATGCGGACAAAGGAAAGCGGCTTGATTTGTTTTTGGTTGAGCGGCTACCGGAATTATCGCGTACTCACATCCAAAGATTAATAGCTGCCGGCGAGGTAACGGTCAACGGCAAGGCGGGAAAGGCCAACTATAAGTTAACGCCTGCCGATTCTGTCACCATTCGGTTGCCGGAGCCTAAACCAGCCGAAATTAAGGCTGAAGCCATTCCGCTTGACATTTTGTACGAGGACGAAGATATTATTGTAATAAATAAGCCCCGGGGAATGGTTGTACACCCCGCTGCCGGGAATTACGAAGGCACGCTTGTCAACGCCTTACTCCGGCACTGTGATAGGTTGTCGGGAATTAATGGCGTTAGCCGCCCGGGAATTGTCCATCGTCTGGACAAAGATACTTCAGGAGTTATGATTGCCGCTAAAACGGACCGCGCTCACCTTGATTTGGCCCGACAAATCAAGGAGCGTACTGCCGGACGCAAATATGTAGCAATCGTGCATGGCAATATAAAAGAGAATCAGGGGATTATTAATGCGCCTATTGGCCGGCATCCTACAGAACGAAAAAAAATGGCCGTGGTTTTTGTCAATAGCAAGGAAGCAATTACCACATTCCAAGTACTCGAACGCTTTGGCGATTATACGCTGGTAGAATGCAAATTGCTTACAGGGCGAACACATCAAATCAGAGTACACATGGCTTATATCGGCCACCCGGTTGTAGGCGACCCTGTGTATGGCCCTGAACGCCAACGCTTCGCCATTACGGGGCAAGCGCTGCATGCTGCTGAATTGACCTTTCAGCATCCAATAACAGGAGAGCGCATGAACTTCACAGCACCATTACCGGATGATATGCGCGCAATATTGGACGATCTGCGCTGCCGATAGGATTTTAAGGAGGATGGCAATGGCTGGATTAATAGAGAAAACGGTAATTATGGATGCTCAGGCGATAAGACGGGCGCTAATTCGCGTTGCTCATGAAATTATCGAAAAAAACAAAGGCACCGGTGACCTGGTTTTGGTCGGTATTCGCACGCGAGGTGTCCCGTTAGCCGAACGTCTGGCCAGAGAAATTAAGAATATTGAAGGCGTAGAGCCGCCGGTTGGTATTCTTGATATTACGCTTTACCGAGATGACTTGTCCACGCTCGGTCATCAGCCCGTTGTTCATGGGACGCAGATTCCCGTCGATGTAAACGGAAAAAAAGTTATCCTTGTAGATGATGTTTTGTATACCGGACGGACCGTTCGTGCGGCTCTTGATGCTATTATCGACATCGGGCGACCGCGCTTGATTCAGCTCGCGGTTTTAATTGACCGTGGTCATCGGGAATTGCCGATTCGGGCCGACTATGTGGGGAAAAATGTACCAACGTCGCGGAAAGAAGTGGTTAGTGTGCAAGTAGAACCGGTTGATAAGGCCGACAAGGTTGTTATTAAGGAATTTGCCGAGTGAAATAAAGGCTGATGCGTTAGCAGCATCAGCCTTTATTTATCAATAAGGTTTGTTACGAGATTTTCGTCCGGTGTGACATAAAGAGTTTTTTGGTGCTCATAAATCACAAATCCTGGTTTGGCGCCGGCCGGCTTTTTTACATGCCGGCGTCTGGTAAAATCAACAGGGACATTAGATGATTGCCGGCCTTTGCTAAAGTAGGCCGCTATTTGCGCTGCTTCCCAAAGGTCCAGATCGTCCGGCTCTTCGCCGTGACACTGCAGGATAACGTGGGCTCCCGGCATGTCTTTGGCATGCAGCCAAATGTCATCGGGGCGGGCAACTTTGAAAGTCACAAAATCATTTTGGATATTATTCTTGCCTGCAATGAATTTAAAGCCGCCCCGCGTTGTCCCGGTTAAGGGTGTCGACGGCGCCGGGACTTGTCGTCGGTTGCGACTATCTTGGGGAAGATAGCCTGCGGCAGCGAGTTCTTGACGGATTTCGTTAATTTCAGGCAAAGTGGTGGCCTGATTGAGAGATACTTGAATACTTTCCAGATACGCCAGCTCCTGACGGCGTTGTTGTAGCTGGGCGGCAATTAATTCTTGGGCGCGCTTCAGCTTGCTATATTTAGCGTAAAAAGATTGGGCATTTTCAACCGGTGTCAGGAGAGGGTCTAGTTCGATGGTTACATAAGGGTCGTCTCCGTGAATATCATACAGATTTGGCAATTTTACCTGATTAACGCCTTTAGGGATTTGATAGACATTCGCCATAATTATATCGGCTAGCCGGCGCCATGTTTCGGCGGTGAGGGCTTCGTCACTTTCTTGTTTAAGGGCCGTTATTTTTCTTTGCAGGCGCGCTAATTCCGCCGATATAACTTTTTCCAGAACGTCTTTGTCCGGTAGCCGCCGGATTTTATCGAGACCGAGGGCAAAAATAACCGCTTCGTTCATTGTTGGGAAAAAGCAAGTTTTATAGCCGTTCAAATGTTCAAGCGGGTAGGCGGCGAGAGCAATAAGGGAGTCTTTGTCGTCTACAACCACGGCTGGTTGGATCGAACCGTTGCGCAAGGGACCCACAAGGTCCTGAACTGCTTCGGCCAGAGAAGCAAAGTCGGCCGTATCAAGCTGGTCTATTTTAATATCGGTAGGCAGGCCTGCACGCCACACAAGCTCTTTGGCGGTGAGAGGGCCAATGCCAACGGATACGTCAATTATCGCTTTGGTCAATAATCCGTTTTTGACCGAACGGAGTTTAGTCAGAAAAATTTCGGTTGTATCATTTAGAAAGTTGACGCCGTCCCGTGCCGGCGGATGCAAATAGGGCTTGCCGGGGAGCACCTGGCGGTGGCGGCTCAGGGAAGCCGGTATGCGTCGGATGGCGTCAAGAATAGAATTGTCATGGATAAAAATGATATTGCTATATTTACCCATAAGTTCTACCGCTAGTATTTTACTGGTTATACCGCCGGACTCATCGCGAACGTCAATCGTTATGTAGGCAATGCGGTCAAGACCGTGCTGGGTGACGGCGGCAATGCGTCCGTTAACCAAGTGTTTACGCAGCAGCATGCAAAATGTTGGTGGTACAGCCGGGTTTTCTGGCGGGGTGTCACTTAGGTACAGGCAGGGACTAGCGGGGTTTACAGAAATAATCAAGCGTAGTGTTTCGTGGTGCTGGCGTACCCAGATTACCAGTGTATAGTCATCGGGCTGAAAAATTTTATCAATCCGTCCGCCGGTTAGTTTGGCATTTAGTTCCCATAGCAGCGGTGCAAGCGTTAATCCTTCAATATTCATAGTCGTCCTCCGTCATAATTTGGCAATAGTATAACATTAGCGCTTCAGCAGGTCAAACCTGGTCTAATTGTTGTCGCACAGGAATAACATGGTAAAGAAAATCCATGTGGCGAGGTGGCTAGCATATGAATAGCGACAAATGGTATGCACGGACTGCAGATGAAGCGTTAGCATTCTGGCAGACTGATCCTTACGATGGTTTGTCATCAAGCGAAGTGAAAGCGCGCTTAAATAAATTCGGGTTCAACCAAATGGCGGAAAAGCCGGCGGAGCCCTGGTGGAAATGTTTTTTGGCCCAGTTTCAGGATTTCATGGTCTTGGTACTTTTGGCCGCGACGCTTATTTCTGCTTTTTTGGGCGAATACTCTGACGCCGTAACCATCCTGGCGATTGTAATCATCAACGCCATTTTGGGTTTTGTCCAGGAATACCGGGCCGAACAGTCCATGCAAGCTTTAAAGCAGCTTGCGGCCCCGTCGGCCAGGGTAATACGGAACGGCATGGTTCAGCAAGTTGTTGCCCGTGAGTTGGTGCCGGGAGATATTCTTGTCCTGGAAGCAGGGGACAAAATTGCCGCCGACGGACGTCTGATCGACGACTATAATCTGCAAGTCGAAGAGGCGGCCCTCACGGGAGAGTCGCTCCCTGTTCGTAAAATCGCCAATCGTCAATTCGGGGAAAACGTGCCGCTGGGCGATCGAAAAAACATGATTTACGCTGGCACCAGTGTGACCCGTGGACGGGGTAAGGCGGTCGTCTGCGCTACCGGTATGAGGACAGAAATGGGACATATTGCCGGACTAATTCAGGCATCAGAAGAAGAGAACACTCCCCTGGAGCGCCGTCTGGAAAATCTCGGACGATGGCTGGTCTGGGGCTGTTTGGCCATTTGCTTTGTGGTTATGGTCACCGGCATTTTTAAAGGAGAACCTTTGTTTTTTATGTTAATGTCCGGTATCAGCCTGGCGGTCGCAGCCATTCCGGAGGGCTTGCCGGCGATAGTGACGGTTTCGCTTGCCCTTGGCGTACAGCGAATGATCAAACGCAATGCCATTGTCCGCAAACTGCCCGCCGTAGAAACGTTAGGATGCACAACCGTTATCTGTTCCGATAAAACAGGTACGCTGACGCAAAATGCCATGACGGTTCGCCGGATTTATACCGGAGGAAAGCTTTTCGACGTTTCTGGGACGGGTTATGACATTAAAGGAGAATTTTTCTTAAACGGGCAGGAATTTGACCCCAAAAAGGATAACTCTTTACAAAAATGCTTATTAATTGGCGCTCTTTGCAATAATAGTGTGGTAAAACAGAACAATGTGAGTATTACGGGACTCTGGCGCCGGAAAAACAGTTCGGGATGGACGGTGGAAGGCGATCCCACCGAGGGGGCGCTTGTCGTTGCCGCGGCGAAAGCCGGTATTTGGCGCGAAACCGTTGAAAAAGCAATAAGCCGCGCGGCGGAAATTCCTTTCGAATCGGAGCGCCGCCGGATGTCTGTCGTCTACCGGACGGCTGACGGAAACCACACTCTTTACGTTAAAGGTGCACCCGATACGGTTTTGGAACTTTGCCGCTATTATTACAACGGTACAACCGAAGTGCCTCTGACGCCGGAACTGGTCGCGTCCATCACAGCGGCCAACGAGAGCATGACTTCCCAGGCCCTACGTGTTTTGGCCGTTGCTTATCGGAACCTTTCCGCTGCTGAAGCGGTAAATGTCAGCGACGCAGAAGAGAGGGAACTTGTTTTTGTCGGCCTAGTTGGCATGATTGATCCGCCGCGGGAAGAGGCCAAAAGAGCTATAGCTTTGTGCAAACAAGCGGGCATTAAGACCGTGATGATTACGGGCGATCATCGCAATACAGCAATTGCTATTGCCAAAGAACTGCAAATGTATAAGGATGATTCTGATAAAGCTCTTACCGGGGCGGAACTTGACGCTTTAAGCGACGCCCAATTAGCCAAAATAGCCAATCAGGTATCGGTCTATGCCCGCGTATCGCCGGCCCATAAGCTGCGGATTGTTCGTGCCCTTCGTCAAAACGGTCATATTGTGGCGATGACCGGCGATGGCGTTAACGATGCCCCTGCTATTAAGGAAGCCGACATCGGCGTCGCCATGGGGATCACTGGAACTGACGTATCTAAGGAAGCTTCTTCTATGGTGCTGTTAGATGATAATTTTGCTACTATTGTCGGTGCGGTAGAAGAAGGCCGGGGTATTTACGATAATATTCGCAAGTTTATCCGCTATCTTTTATCATGCAATATCGGTGAAGTGCTTACAATGTTTATCGCCGCCCTTGCGGGAATGCCGCTCCCGCTATTACCAGTCCAAATTTTGTGGGTCAATCTTGTTACCGATGGCCTGCCGGCCATGGCGTTAGGCGTTGATCCCAGCGATCCGGATATTATGAACCGACCGCCCCGCCACCCAGCCGAAAGTGTTTTTTCGCGCGGTTTAATCTGGATAATCGTTACCCGCGGCATCCAAATTGGGTTGAGCACGGTTTTGGTTTTTGCCGCTGTATATTATTGGAAAGGCGATTTATCGCTGGCCCGTACGATGGCCTTCAGTACATTGGTCTTCTGCCAGTTGTTCCATGTTTTTGATTGCCGTTCTGAAGTATTAACCATTCATGAGATTGGCATACTTACCAATAAGTTTCTTGTATTGGCTGTTTTCTGTTCAATTACCATGCAATTGGCCGTAATCTATATCCCTTTCCTGCGCGGTATCTTTGAAACAGCTCCTTTATCGCTTATCGACTGGGCATGTGTGTTGGTTGTTTCCGGCTGGACTTTTATTCTCAGCACGTTACGGCATTTCTTGCGGCGGCGCCCTGGACGGCGCTATGCCGTAAGTTATAGATAATTGCCACGAGCGCATCAGGAGGAAAGAATAATGCAGTTCACAAAATGGCACGGACAAGGCAATGACTTTGTTATTGTTAACGGCTTTCAAGAGAAAATTGAGGACTATGCCCAAGCGGCGGTTAAAATCTGCGACCGTCATTTTGGGATAGGCGCCGATGGTTTAGTTATCGTCGGACCTTCGGAAACGGCCGATTTTCGGATGCGCATATTTAACTCCGACGGTAGCGAAGCGGAAATGTGTGGCAATGTGACTCGCTGCGTCGCTCGCTATGTCTATAAATACGGTCTTACGGACAAAACGAAAATTACTTTAGAGACCCTTGCCGGCCCCATTAAGCCCGAACTTGTTTTTGAAAATGGCGTTTTTCGAACCGTCCGGGTTGACATGGGTGAACCGCGCTTAAAGCGGGCACAGATTCCTATGATAGGCGAACCTGACGTGGAAGCTATTAACGTTCCGCTTGTGGTTAATGACAGGACTTATAACATTACTTGTGTATCGATGGGCAATCCTCACTGCGTGATTTTTGTGGACGATGTTGAGGAAATTGATTTACCGGCTATAGGGCCGCTCATCGAAAACCATCCAATCTTTCCCCGCAAAACAAACGTTGAGTTTGTTCAGGTGTTAAACGACCGTGAAATGCGGATGCGTGTCTGGGAGCGAGGCGCGGGTATTACCTTGGCCTGCGGAACCGGAGCAAGCGCTACACTGGTGGCAGCCGTACTGAACGGAAAGGCAGGCCGGATGGCTACCATTCACCTGGACGGTGGCGATTTAGTTGTCGAATGGGGTAACGATAACCATGTTTATATGTCTGGTCCAGCCGTAGAAGTATTCCGCGGTGAATACTTATTGAGTTTGTAGATAACGGAGCCTCTTCTTGAGGCTCCTTTTTTTAAACTATGTACCTGGTATTTAAAAGGAAATTTTTTACAAAAAAATAATATAATAATAATAAATATATAAGAGGTAGGGGGTGCCGAAATGAGGATAGTTTGTGCCGCTGTCGTGATTATGTTTTTGCTGTGCAATCAGGCTTTGGCTATTGCCCCTGTTAATGCTGTGATGATGAAAGAAGCGCAAAGATATGGGATAGAGAAAGCCCATGTGTCCCTAGATGAATTCCTTATTGCTTGGACAGCCTATGAAGAGCAGGCAGTTGTCCTGGATGAGATGACGGAACGCGCACATTTATATACACCGTATTTGCTTTTGGCTTGTGATGCGCGGGAAAAAACCCAAAAGTCTCAGCCGATAAAACTAAGCGACAGTGAAAAGATATTGGCCGATTACGCCGGGTTTCTAGCGTTCAGCGTCACCTTGGTCGGCAATAGTAAAGACTTCGCAAAAACGGTAAACGCCGTTATAAAACAAGGTCGGCGGGGTATTACCGCCGATCAGATTAATATACCTGGTGAAGCTACTGTCATTGTTAACAAAGGGACGCAAAAGCTCTACGTTGTGCAAGCATATCTCTATTTTAAAGAACGGAATATAGATGCGAACAAGCCGGCTATATTGGTTGTTACAGCGTATGACCAGAAAAAACACAGCTTTTATTTTGATTTACCAAACATTAAGTAAAAAATGAATTAGGTACTGTACGGAGGGCAAAAGCCCCTCCTTTTTCTATTGCTTTTTTCCGGCGAAAAAAGGAATTATAGGAAGTAAGGCGAAGTAATTTTAAAAAATCATGGTTTAAATATATTTTTTGCCGTCAATAATAACAACGCGAAGGAAGGTGCATCATCTGGTGCTCAAAAGTATGACTGGATTTGGTCGCGGGGAATATATCGACAGCAATCATCGTTTTACCGTCGAAATTAAAGCTGTAAATCATCGTTATACCGAAATTGGAATCCGGGCGCCGAAAAATCTGGGGGCTTTGGAGGACAAAATTCGCCGTAGCATTGCCCAAGCGTTGTCCCGAGGCCGCGTTGATATATATATTGCCATGGAAGAATTTGGCGAGCAGCAACGGATGGTTAGGGTTGACAAAGAATTGGCAATGGCTTACCATAATGCAATGAGAGAATTAGCGGGGTTATTGAACAGCTCGGCCGTGGATTTTACGTCGCTTATTGCAAGGTTTCCTGATGTTCTGAAAGTGGAAGAAAAAGAGCAAGATGTCCTGAAGTTATGGCCCAAATTAGCGGAAGCAATGGATGCAGCTATCGGCAATCTCCTCGCTATGCGTTTGGCCGAGGGCGCCAACATACAAGCTGATTTGACAACGCGAATTGCCAAAATAGAGAGTTATGTTCAGCAGCTTGAAGAGCGGATGCCGGTAGTGCTGGAAGAATATCGCGCCAAACTGCTGGCACGCATGCGCGATGCCTTGACTGCTATAGGGGCCGAGCCTGACGAGACGCGGTTGCTCCAAGAGGTGGCTTGTTTTGCCGACCGGACTAATATTGCGGAAGAACTGGTACGGCTAAAGAGCCATCTTGCCCAGTTTCGTTCCACTCTGGACGCTGATGAGGCTGTAGGAAGAAAGTTGGACTTTATCGTGCAGGAGATCAACCGCGAAACCAATACCATTGCCTCCAAGGCCAACGATTTCGCTGTTGCGAACATTGTTGTTGAAATTAAAAGTGAGATTGAGAAGGTCAGAGAGCAAATCCAAAACATAGAGTAATATAGAGTAATAAAATGTGAAGCGCAGCCAGAATTTTATTAGGGGGAATTTATTATGGAGATTAAACTTATTAATATTGGTTTTGGCAATATCGTATCGGCTAACCGTATTGTTAGCATTGTTAGCCCCGAATCGGCTCCCATCAAACGAATTATTCAAGAAGCCCGTGACAGAGGGATGTTAATTGACGCGACTTATGGCCGCCGTACTCGCGCCGTTATTATCGCCGATAGTGATCACGTCATTCTCTCAGCTGTTCAGCCCGAAACGGTTGCCCATCGTTTGGCCAGCAAGGATACAAGCGATGATACGGCGGAATAGACACTGAAAGGAGACTCGCAAATGGCGCAGCAAGGGATCTTAATTGTGCTTTCCGGGCCGTCCGGGACAGGTAAAGGGACGATTTGCCGGGAATTGCTGCGTAATGATCCTAATTTATATTACTCAATCTCAGCCACCACCCGCTCACCCCGTACCGGGGAGGTGAACGGGGTTAACTATTGGTTTGTATCTCGCGAAAAATTTCAAGCCATGATTGAAAACGATGAGCTGCTTGAATGGGCCGAAGTGTACGGGAACTTTTATGGAACACCGCGGCAATATGTAATGGATTTACTAAATGGTGGCAAGGATGTTTTGTTGGAGATCGATATCCAGGGCGCGTTGCAGATTAAAAAGAAGTTTCCCCAGGGGGTATTCATATATATCTTGCCGCCCTCTTTGGACGAACTGGCGGATCGCATTCATAAACGAGGGACTGACAGTGCTGAAGCGATTAAACAACGGTTAAGCTGTGTAACGAGTGAATTAAGCTGCGCTTATAACTACCATTATTTGGTTGTGAACGACGAAGTGGAGCGTGCAGTACACAAAATAGCCGCAATTATTACGGCGGAAAAATGCCGGGTGGAGCGCAACAATGGCTTGATTGACAGCATTTGTCAAACTTCACGGAACGTACTAAAACTTTAAAGGAGGGAGTCTGGTTGATTCGTCCATCCTTAGACGTTTTAATTGATAAAGTTGACAGTAAATATACATTAGTCGTTCTTGCAGCAAAGCGGGCCCGGGAAATTATGAATGGTGAGCCTCCGCTTGTGGAAAGCAAATCGAATAAACCCGTTACCATAGCCTTGGAAGAGGTTGCCCAAGGCAAAATTACTTATGAACGTACCAAGACAGGTATTAAGTAGGAGGCCACCGTGATGAAGGGCAAAAATATTGTCCTGGGCGTTAGCGGCGGCATTGCCGCTTATAAAAGTGTGGAAATAGTCAGCCGTTTGCGGAAAGCCGGGAGTTCTGTTCATGTTATTATGACCAAGTCGGCTACTGAATTTGTTACACCCCTTACTTTTCGGGAGATAAGCGGTAATCCGGTAGTTGTTGATATGTGGGAAGAACCGAAAAACTGGAATGTTCAGCATATTGCATTGGCCACTTTGGCCGATTTATTTTTAATAGCCCCTGCAACTGCCAACATTATTGGCAAAATTGCCAACGGTATTGCCGATGATATGCTTTCAACGACTGTGATGGCTACCAAAGCGCCGATAGTACTGGCGCCAGCCATGAATAGCAATATGTATCTAAATCCTATTGTCCAGCAAAATTTGCAAAAACTGGCTGGATTGGGCTATCACATTATTGAACCCGCAACAGGCATGCTGGCCTGCGGGGTGGAAGGTCCCGGACGTTTGCCCGAGCCGGAGATAATTGTTGCCAAAGTGGATGAACTGCTCCGGCCGCACGGTGTACTGGCCGGAAAGCGAATTTTGGTTACTGCCGGCGGTACGCGGGAACCGCTCGATCCAGTGCGTTATTTAGGCAACCGGTCGAGTGGCAAAATGGGCTATGCAATCGCCGAAGCAGCGGCGCTCCGCGGCGCGGAGGTTATTCTCGTCTCCGGCTCCACCGGATTAAACCCGCCACGGGGTGTTTTAGTAAAAATGGTGGAAACAGCGGAAGAGATGCGGCAGGCCGTGTTGGCCGAATATGCTGCCTGTGATGTAGTGATTAAGGCGGCGGCTGTGGCCGATTATCGGCCTAAAGAAATAGCTGAGCATAAAATCAAAAAAACCGGGGAGACGCTTACTCTTGTTTTGGAAAAAAACCCGGATATTTTACGGGAGTTGGGAGCGTTGAAGCGCCACCAGATCCTGGTGGGGTTCGCCGCTGAAACGCAGGACTTGCTTGGTAATGCCCAGGAAAAGTTGGCCAAGAAAAATCTTGATATGATAGTAGCTAATGATGTTACGCTCCCGGGTGCGGGTTTTAACGCCGACACTAATATTGTTAAGCTTATTTACCGTGATGGTAGTGTTGAAGAACTAGAACAAATGCCAAAAAAGCGTGTTGCGGAAATTGTTCTTGACAGAATTTGCGATTTATTGACAAAAAGAGGTTGATTTTTTTCTTGTTTTACTTTAAAATTGCTTTGGTGAAAATTACATATACTATACTCATCAAGAGTTGGTGGAGGGACTGGCCCGATGAAACCGCGGCAACCATTTGGCAAGTCCAAAACGGTGCCAATTCCGGCGCATGGCGCGAGATGGGGAGTATACGACCAAAGCCTCCCTTATGGGAGTTTTTTTATTGATTAGGAGGTGCACAAATGGAAAAAAAACGGGTATTATTTACTTCGGAATCGGTTACCGAAGGGCATCCGGACAAAATTGCCGATCAAATTTCTGACAGTATTCTCGACGCAATCCTTGCCCAAGACCCCATGGCCCGTGTCGCTTGTGAAACTTTAGTAACAACCGGCCTTGTCCACGTGGTAGGAGAAATTACAACGTCTTGCTATGTCGATATTCCGAAGATTGTGCGGGAGACCATCAAAGAGATTGGGTATACCCGTGCAAAATTCGGTTTTGACGGTGATACCTGTGGTGTGATGACATCAATTGACGAGCAGTCGCCGGATATCGCGATGGGCGTAAATAAAGCGCTGGAAGCTAAACGCGGCGAGATGGATGAATTCGAGGCAATCGGTGCCGGTGACCAAGGCATGATGTTCGGCTATGCAACTAATGAGACCCCCGAATTCATGCCATTGCCTATTGCCTTAGCTCACCGTTTGGCCCGCCGGCTGGCCGAAGTTCGTAAAAACGGTGAACTTGCTTACCTGCGTCCTGATGGAAAAACCCAGGTGACAGTAGAGTATATGGATGGCAAGCCGGTTCGTGTGGATACCATTGTCGTTTCGGCTCAACACAGCCCTGACGTGGATCTTGCCACCATTGAAAAAGATATCATCGCCAAAGTTATTACTCCCGTTGTCCCCGGAGATATGCTAGATGCTCAAACCAAATATTATATTAATCCTACCGGCCGTTTTGTCGTTGGTGGGCCGCAGGGAGATGCCGGCCTGACTGGGCGCAAAATTATTGTCGATACCTATGGCGGCATGGCCCGTCACGGCGGCGGCGCTTTTTCCGGCAAAGACCCCACTAAAGTCGACCGGTCAGCAGCTTATGCCGCTCGCTATGTGGCCAAAAATGTTGTAGCCGCCGGCTTGGCCGATAAGTGTGAAATTCAGTTAGCCTACGCAATCGGTATTGCCCGCCCGGTATCGATTATGGTTGAGACTTTTGGTACCGCTAAAATTCCCGAAAGCCGCATTGTCGAACTTATTCAAAAGCATTTTGACCTCCGTCCGGCCGGTATCATCAAAAGCCTGAACTTACGTCGTCCTATCTACCGCCAGACAGCAGCTTACGGACATTTTGGCCGAACGGATATTGACCTTCCGTGGGAGCGAACCGATAAAGCGGAAATTTTACGGCGGGAAGCAAATCTTTAATTTTAACCGCTGGTACTGGCAATACTAACATCATAGAGATAAGCCAAAGGGGGTTAGTATTGCAGTGCCTGTTTCAAAAACAATCAAGAAGTCGGTATATTCGATTGGCGGTCTTAAGGGTGATCATTGCCGTGACCGCATTGAGCACACCTTAAGCCATCTTGACGGGATTACCGATGTCGATGTTAATCTAAATACCAGACAAGTTACGGTTGAGTATGACGCTAATATAATCGCCAGCGGCTATATTGAAGAAACTTTGCAGACGCTCGGATATTCCATCCGCAGGTAGGCTATTTATTATGCGGTACCGTTTTACGCCGCTGGGAAAGCGTCGCTTGAAACGTTTTTTTAAACGTCAGCCTATGGATACGTGTTTTGAGTTAGATGAGTTCCTGGCCGGTTATGAACAAAATGATGACCGGTAGCAGGTATTTCCGGCCTAAGCTAGAATTATCTAGATTATACCGAACAGCGAAGTAAGATGTACTGTTTGCTGCAAACAGTACTCTTCTTTTTTATGAGGTGAAGAAAATGGGGCGCATTGCGGAAGTGGCCATCAATATTCCGGTACGGACTATCGCTGCCACCTTTTCTTATCTGGTTCCGCCGGAATTGGCGTTTGTCGGCAGGGGATGGCGTGTGCGGGTGCCTTTTGGCCAACGCGAGGCCGAAGGCTTTGTTGTTGCCGTCAAAGAGCAGGCCGAGGCAGAAGGGTTAAAGCCCTTATTGAGCGTGTTGGACAATGAGCCATGGTTTGATGAAAATATGCTGCAAACGGCCGAGTGGATGAGCAATTACTATTTGTGTCCGCTCGCCGAAGCTTTGCGCCTGTTTGTGCCCGGAAGAGGAGAATTAAAAAGTCATACCGCATATCGTTTGAACGAAAAAGAGAGCGAACCAGAATTTTTCTTTCCTCGCCAAATTTCAGACGAAATGCGCGAGGTGCTTAATCATTTACGTGTAAAGGGCCTGACTACCCAAAAACAACTTGTTACAGAATTTGGCCCGAGCGTGTTAAATGTTCTCCGTAAATTGGAGCGGTTGAATTTGGTCGAACGGGCAGCAACGAGTACATCGAAGTTCCGACCGCGGTTTGAGCAGCGGCTGATGCTTGCAGTAAGCCGTCAAGAAGCCGCGAAAGCTCTTGACCGCCTAACAGGCAAACCAGCGCAACAGCGGCTGCTGGCAGTCCTACTGGAAGAGTCAGAACTAACACCAACTTGCCTAAAACAGCACCGGATCAGTGCGGATACAGTTAAACGTCTTATTGCAGCCGGCTTAGTCCGCAGTGAACGGCGGCGGGTGATGCGAAATAGTTATGCACAATTGTATCGCGGGACGCCGCCGCAGGGAGCTCGATTTGCATTGACGAACGAGCAGCGCCAGGCCGTTGCCCAAATCATAGCAGCTATTGCTTCAAGAGAGTATAAGTCTTTTCTTATTCATGGCGTAACCGGGAGCGGCAAAACGCAAGTATATATTGAGGCAGCAGCGGCGGCAAGACAGCAGGGTCGGCAGGTTATTATGATGGTGCCGGAAATTGCCCTGACAGGCCAGACCGTTTCCCGGTTTAAAGAGCGGTTTGGGGAAGACGTAGTCGTGGTTCACAGCCGCCTGTCAGCAGGCGAGCGTCACGATGCCTGGCAACGAATCCGGTCCGGCGAAGCGGGTATAGTGATTGGCGCTCGCTCTGCCGTGTTTGCCCCTTGTGCAAAAATTGGCCTTATTATATTGGACGAAGAACACGAGTTTACATATAAACAGGAAGAAAGTCCCCGTTATCATACACGTGAGGTGGCCCTTACCCGGGCGAGACAGGCAGGAGCGCCGGTAGTGCTTGGCAGTGCGACTCCGTCATTAGAAAGTTACTATCAAGCCCTTTCGGGCAAGCACATTTTGCTAACCTTGTCTGAGCGTGTAGATGGCCAGGTCTTGCCAGCGGTGACGGTGGTAGACATGCGTGAGGAGCTGGCGGCCGGGCGCCGGGGGGTAATTTCTCAGCCACTACGCGAACTGCTAACGCAGACCCGTCGTGAAGGAGGACAAGCTATTATTTTACTGAACCGCAGGGGCTATGCCACGTTTGTGTTATGCCGGGAATGCGGTTATGTCTTGCGATGTGAGCACTGTGACGTTTCGCTTGTTTATCACGCCACGGATAAAACAATTAGGTGTCATTATTGCCAAAAGACGCGGCAGGCGCCCAATCTTTGCCCGGCTTGCGGCAGCCGCTATATTCGCTATTTTGGAACGGGCACGCAGAAGGTAGAAGAAGAACTGGCCGAGCTTTTTCCCGAAGCCCGGGTGGTAAGGATGGATCAGGATACCACGACCGGCAAGATGGCGCATGAACGCATACTCTCTGCATTTTCGCGGGGAGAATACGATATACTGCTAGGGACACAAATGGTCGCAAAAGGAATTGATATCCCAAACGTAACGGCTGTTGGCATTATTGCCGCTGATACATCATTGAATCTTCCAGATTTTCGCGCCGCGGAAAAGACGTTTTCCCTAATAACGCAGGCGGCCGGCAGGGCAGGGCGGGGCAGCCGGCCGGGGCATGTCGTCGTCCAGACGTATAATCCCGAACACTATGCAATTAAAGCCGGCGCCGCCCACGATTACCAAGCTTTTTATAATATTGAAGCCGCGTATCGCCGTCAACTGTATTATCCTCCTTTTGGAGGATTAATAAAATTAACTGTACACGGGACTGAGGAAACGCTTGTTTGTCGCCAGGCGCAAAATTTGGCCGATGAATTGAAACGGTCGCTTGGTAGTATTGGGAAAACGCAAGTGGTAGGCCCGTTTCCTGCTCCAATTGCCAAGATTGAAGATATTTTCCGCATGAATATTTTAGTCAAAAGTAATACGATGGCGGAAGTTAAGGAAACGCTTGCTAGTATGGGAATTGCTTCACGACGCGACGTTATTCTCGATATTGATCCACTTAACCTATTGTAGGTGGGTGGATTATTATGATGCTGTTTTTCGGGCAATTTAGTATTACGATCGTGTCACGAACGGTGGATAGCGTTTTTCCATTTTTTATGTTAGAATTGGACATAAGTAAATACCGATTAAGGAGGTACGCATGTCAGTCCTAGAGATAAAAAAAGCCGGCGATAAAGTTCTAAAAGAAAAAGCCGCGCCGGTGGGTAAAATTGACCGCAAAGTCAAACAATTACTGGATGATATGGCCCAGACCATGTATGCTGCAGAAGGAGTGGGATTGGCAGCGCCGCAGGTAGGTGCCTCGTTACGAATTATTGTTATCGATGTCGGTGACGGGCTTATCGAATTAATTAATCCTGTGATTGTTGCAGCAGAAGGCAGCGAAACAAATACCGAGGGCTGTCTCAGCGTTCCGGGGGTATACGGTGAAGTGGAAAGATATGCCCAGGTAGTTGTCGAGGGATTGGAGCGTTCAGGGAAAAAAGTGCGCATTACTGGCACCGGTTTGCTGGCGCGGGCACTGCAGCATGAGATTGACCACCTTGATGGCGTGCTGTTTATTGAAAAAGCAAAAACATTATACAAGGGGCAAGGACAGGAGTAATGGGGAAGCTGCGCGTTGTATTTATGGGTACTCCTGATTTTGCCGTGCCGACACTCGAAAAGCTGCTGGCTGCTAAGCACGACATAGTTGCCGTTGTCACTCAGCCGGACCGTCCCAAAGGACGGGGACAGCGGCTGGCAGCTTCGCCGGTCAAAGAGTTTGCCACCCGCCAGGGACTAACCGTTTTACAACCGGAAAAAATTAAAGATCCGGCCTTTATTGACAGGATGATCCAAATCCGGCCAGACGTTATCGTTGTCGTGGCTTTCGGCCAGTTTCTCCCGAAAGGGTTGCTCGATCTGCCTCCGCTTGGTTGCATTAATGTTCACGCTTCTTTACTGCCCCAATACCGGGGTGCAGCCCCTATTCACTGGGCAATCATAAACGGTGAAACGAAAACAGGCGTTACTATCATGCAGATGGATATTGGAATGGATACGGGGGACATGATATTAAAAGCTGAAACTCCTATCGGGCCGGACGAAACGACAGGAGAGCTGCACGATCGGTTAAAATGGATGGGAGCTGAATTGTTAGTCCGGTCGCTAGAACTGCTGGTGGCTGGCAATGCTCCCCGGATACCGCAGGATAACGGCGCGGCCAGTTATGCTCCGCTGCTAACCAGGGATATTGAACAGGTGGACTGGTACCGGTCGGCCATAAATGTCCATAATCTGGTTCGCGGTCTTAACCCCTGGCCCGGGGCATATACGATGCACGGCGGTAAAACGCTTAAAGTTTGGCGTACACGGATTATCGACGGTCATGCCCGGTCTGTTTCGCCAGGTACGGTGGTTGACGTGTGCCATGACGGGATCGTAGTTGCGACCGGTCAAGGTCTTATTCAGCTCACGGAAGTTCAACCGGAAAGTAAGAAACGGATGCAGGCCTGCGAGTACGCACGGGGATATAGCCTTTGTGCGGGCGACATTTTAGGATAGAGGTGTATGTAATGATTCAGGCAGTGCCCCGTCCTAAAAAACGGTTATTTTTAACTCTTGCCATTACCAGTTTGGGGTTAGCGACCCTTTCTACATATGGTTTATGGAAAGTCAGCTTTCCCGGTCTGGCAAATATTAGCGCCTATCTGCCGCTTATATTAGGGATTTTGCTAGCCGGTATTGTTTTGGCTATTACCGTAGGGGTAACGGGTATTATTTTGGCTATCTTGGGTGTATCTACTCCCGGAATTTTTCAGGGACTGGCTTGGTCAGCCATCAATCTTCTCTTTCCGTTGGCGACATCTATTGGACGGTTGTTTGACATCAATAAGGAACGGGTAGAGCGGTCTTTCATCGAGGTTAGCAATCATCTGGTCCGTAAAAAGGCGGTCAAAGTACAACCGGAACAGTTACTTATTCTTACGCCTCACTGTATCCAGCAGGAGGCTTGTCCTCATAAAATCACGCGCGATGTTGCCAATTGCCGTGCCTGCGGCGCCTGTCAAGTCGGTGATCTGCTTAACTTGTCCCGCCGGTATGGGGTTCATCTCGCTGTCGTCACTGGCGGTACGCTGGCCCGAAAAATAATTAAAACTCTTCGCCCCCAAGCGGTTTTGGCTATCGCCTGTGAACGGGATCTGACGAGCGGGATCCAGGATGTCTTTCCCCTTCCGGTAATCGGCGTTCTTAATGAACGCCCATGCGGTCCATGTTGCAACACACGGGTTAATCTGGAAGTCGTGGAACAAGCTTTGCAGGATTTTTTGAAATAGGGGATTAATGTGAACGCGAGAGAAGTGGCGCTAAAAGTTATCAACAGTGTGGATATCGATGGTGCTTATGCAAATATTGCCCTGGCGCAGGAAATTAGCCAGAGGGACCTTACTGACCGGGATCGGCGCTTCATTACCGAACTGGTTTATGGCACGATAAAAGCAGGCGCAACTCTTGATTGGATTTTGAGCCACTATAGCAGCCGCCCGCTGGACAAGATTCACCCGGTAATCCGCAATATTTTGCGTATGGGGATTTATCAGATCTTTTTTTTGTCGCGGATCCCGGTTTCCGCTGCGTGCAATGAGGCTGTAAAGCTAGCCAAAAAATATGGTCATACCGGGACAGTCAAATTTGTAAATGCTGTTTTGCGCAGTGCCGGGCGAAATCCCGACAAGGTCGTTTACCCTGATAGGGAGCGGGACCCGGAAAAATACATTGCTCTTCGCTATTTTCACCCTGAATGGTTGGTTAGGCGTTGGGTTGCCAGATTTGGCGCCGCTATATGTGAGCGGCTGTGTAAGGCTAATAACGAGACACCACCTCTCACACTGCGAACCAATACCTTAAAGATAAACCGGGTCGACCTGCTGCGCCGCCTGGCCTGCGAGGGCGTGGTTTGCGAACCTTCGGCCTGGGCGCCGGAAGGAATTTTATGCCATGAGTATCCGGCTTTAAGCAAGTTGGCATCGCTTCGCGCCGGTTTGTTTCAAGTTCAGGACGAAAGTTCCATGACGGTAGCCCATGTACTGTCGCCGCGGCCAGGAGATTTTGTAATCGACGCTTGCGGCGCTCCGGGCGGTAAGAGTACCCATATCGCCGCTCTTATGGAAAATAAGGGAAAGGTGCTGGCGACGGATATTTATGAGCATAAGCTGGCTTTGATGCGTGATAACGCCGTCCGTTTAGGCATTTCCATTATTGAGACGCAATTATTGGATGCCGTTAAACTTGGCGAATTATATCCCGGGCAGGCTGACCGGGTGCTGGTCGATGCGCCCTGTTCCGGCCTTGGCGTCTTGCGGCGCAAACCTGACTCACGATGGCGTAAAAACGAACAAATGTTAACCGACTTACCGCGTCTGCAACTCGCCATTTTGGCCAGCGCGGCCAAATGTCTAAAGCCTGGGGGAATTTTAGTCTACAGTACTTGTACTACGGAGCCGGAAGAAAACGGAGAAGTGGTAAAAAGTTTTCTAGCAGCAAACCCTGAATTCATCCTTGAACCGGCTGGACGCTATTTACCTGTGCCCCGGCAGGAGGAGATGGTACAACTTTGGCCGCATTCGGACGGTGTAGACGGTTTTTTTATTGCCCGGATGGTGCGCAGAGGATAGGTGACAACTATGAAAACCAATATCTTTGGCTATTTTGCCCAAGAAATTTCCGACCTTATCGCGCAGTATGGCCTGGAAAAATATCGTGGGCGCCAAATCGCCGAGTGGATTTACCGCCGGGGAGTAAGCTGCTTCGCCGATATGACCAATCTGCCCCTGAAAAAGCGGGACCTATTGGCAGAGAATTTTACGATTGACACAGCATATGTTACGGCAGCGCAGCATTCCGCCGACAGAAAAACGAGTAAGTTCCTGCTGAAGTTTAGCGACGGCGCAGCAGTTGAAACAGTACTTATGCGCCATTCTTATGGCAACAGTCTTTGCGTTTCCACCCAGGTAGGATGTGGTATGGGGTGCAGTTTTTGTGCTTCTACCCTGCAGGGTGTAGCTCGTAACTTAAGTGGCGGGGAGATATTGGCGCAGGCTATTTTTGTTAATAACCTGCTGTCCAACGAGCAATCACGCCTTAATTCTATTGTTATCATGGGTTCCGGTGAACCTTTAGCTAACTATGACAATGTTTTACGGTTTATTCGCCTGTGTCATGAACCATACTGTCTTAACTTGAGCTACCGCAACATTACCTTGTCCACCTGCGGCTTAGTACCGGAGATGCGTAAACTTGCTGCTGAGGGACTACCCATTACTTTAGCCGTGTCACTTCATGCGCCTAATAATGAACTGCGCTCGCAAATAATGCCAATTAACCGACGTTATCCTATTGAAGAAGTTATTGCGGCAGCAGATTATTATGCGACAACGACAGGACGGCGGGTCACTTATGAATATACGCTCATTAAAGGGGTTAACGACGGACTTAAGCAGGCGTATGAGCTTGCCAGGCTGCTAGCCGGGCGGCTGGCTAACGTAAACTTGATTGCTGTTAACGCTGTGCCAGAACGGGGGCTTTTGCGTCCCGATGAGAAGCAGATTGCCGCATTTGAGCAAGCCTTACTGCGGCAAAATGTTAATGCCACTGTCCGGCGGGAAATGGGCGCTGATATTCAAGCCGCCTGTGGTCAGTTGCGAAAAAAGGTTTTAGCACAACAAGAAGCAAGGTAGTCACGACCTTGCTTTTCTTATTCGCCCAATATGTAACGTATAGAAATGGCGGTTTTTGACTAAAGTGGAAATATTGCGTATAATAGACACAGTAATTGTTATGGAGTGTGTTATGGCTAAGTTGTTACACGCGTTGGAAGCCTTTTTTACGAATTATATTGAAGGTTTTTTTAACAAAGGAAAGGATACGGGGCTTCAGCCGGTGGAGCTCGCTAAGAAACTTGTTAAAGAGATGGAAAACCAACGATCGGTAGGAGTCGCGAATATTTACGTGCCTAATCATTATACTGTTTTCCTCACTCCTCCCGACTATGAACGTATAGCACCTTACGGACAAACTATCGCCGACGAAATTGCCGCCTATCTTGCCAAACAGGCTAACCAGCGGGGCTATGTTATGCCGGGGCGCCCCAAAGTGGAGTTTATACCCGACGAGAAGTTGCAGCAGGGTCAATTCCGGTTTGCCAGCCGGTTTACCGTTGTTTCACCCAGCGAAAATATAGTGGAGAAAATGGGTGATTTATCAGAAACTAAGGTCTACAAAAAGCTCTCCCCGCTGGAGGTAGCGTGCAAATCGGTTCCGCTCACTGGCATGATAACAGTAGTAGAAGGGTTAGACGTCGGCCTGAAGGCTGATGTTGGCGTTAACCGCGTCAATATCGGACGGAGGGAGGGTAATGAGCTTCCGCTCACCGATATGAATACCTCCCGTTTGCATGCTTATATTGTTTATGAAGAAGGCGCTCATGTCATATACGATGCAAGAAGTCTCAATGGGACTTATGTAAACGGGCATCGGATTACGCGCAAGAAGTTGCGCAGCGGTGACCGCATCAAAGTGGGCAACTCACTGATCTTGTACGAGGTGAATTAACGTGCCGGGAAAAGCGCTAGCTATGGCTATAGCCGGGACGGTCCTGCAATATACTTTGCTGTTACTTCTATACTATTTTTTATTCCGGGTTGTCAAAATCATCTATCTTGATTTGCAAAGCTCTAAAATAACAACCCATGCACCGGTTCAGCCCGCTGAGCTCAAGCCAGCGAAACTTAGAGTGCAGGCGGCTTCGGTACAACTCGCTCAGCCTGTTTTTGAATTGGCAGAGACGACGTCAATTGGGCGCAGTGATGCGAACGATATTGTGATTAATGAAGCCTACGTCTCTCATGAGCATGCTTGCATAAATTTTTACAAGCAGCAGTATTGGCTTGCTGACCTTAACAGTACCAACGGAACATTTGTTAACGGTCAGCGAATCACCGAAGAAGTGCCTTTGCGTAGCGGAGATATCATTAAAATCGGATCAGTCAGTTTTAAGTTTGAGAGGTGATAGGATTGCCGGCCTTTGCGAAATCCGATATCGGACAGGTCAGAAAAAATAATGAGGATAGTTATGTCTGTATTTACCCTCGTTTATATATCGTTGCAGACGGAATGGGTGGTCATGTAGCGGGAGAGATCGCCAGTAGCCTGGCAACCAAGACGGTCAGTGAATATGTGCAGCGGCAAGATGGCGGTAGCCCGGAAGTTATTCTCGGTCAAGCTGTAAACGAGGCCAATAGAATCATTTATCAAATGGCCCAGTCTAATCCGGAATATGCTGGTATGGGGACGACCATTGTCGTTGCATTTGTCGATGGGGAAAAAGTTTACTGGGCTTACGTAGGTGATAGTCGCATTTACTTAATTCGTGAGGACGGCATGCTACTTCTCACCGAAGACCATTCTGTCGTTTGGGAGCTGATAAAAAGCGGTACCATCACCTTAGAGGAGGCCAAAAATCACCCACATCGGAACATCCTCACCCGTGCCTTGGGGACGAGTGAATCAGTACGGGTAGATATGGGTAAAACTGATTGGCAGGTGGGTGATTTTTTGTTGTTATGTACTGACGGTTTGACCAACATGGTCAGTGAACAGGATATTTTTCAGACCATCCAACGCTACAAAGCTGACGGGGAAAAGGCTCTTGAAGAATTAGTCGGGCGGGCTAACGCGGCTGGTGGATTAGATAATATTACGGCAATACTGGTGCAGCGGGAAGAGTGAGGGTTCGCAGCATATGCAAAGATTAGATTCTGTACGACGCTGTGAACGGGGTCTGCTGCTTATTGCCAGCCTAATTCTCCTTAATGGCATTGCCGCAGTACAAATGGCTGGCGGCAATATAAATCCTTCATATCTCGTAGTAGCTATTGCGCTCTGCTTGGCATGGTTTATCGTCCATAGCTTAGTGAGACGTAATAAAAGCTCCAAGGGCGACCCGCTGCTCCTTCCCATTATTGCCGTCCTCGTCGCTATAGGGTTGACGATTATCTTACGCCTGAAACCGCAGCTTTTTTTGTTGCAAACATTGTGGGTTGCCGTAGGTCTCATTGCTTTTCTTGGTGTCTGTAACCTTGGTCGGCGACTGGAGGAAATAGCCGTCTATAAATATAGTATCGGCATGATTGGGATTGTCCTGCTTCTTGCCACGATTCTTTTTGGTGTAGAGGTTGGGGGCAACAAAAATTGGATTGTACTCGGCCCAGTGCGTTTTCAACCGTCTGAATTCGCTAAGCTTTTTATTATTTTGTTTCTGGCTTCTTATTTGAATGAGCGGCGGGAGGTACTAGCTTTTGCCACCAGGCACTTTGGCCCCTTAGATGTGCCTCAAATGCGGTTTATTGGGCCGCTTGTACTGGTATGGGGCTTTGCGATGCTAATGCTTGTTTTTCAGCGCGATTTAGGCTCGGCATTGCTTTATTTTGCGACAACATTGATCATGGTGTATTTGGCAAGCGGTCGCATCAGCTATATTATAATAGGCGTGATATTATTCCTTACCGGCGCAGTGGCCTGTTACTATATTTTCCCGCATGTTCAGACAAGAGTTGATATTTGGCTTAACCCATGGGCAGACCCTACGGGACGGGCCTACCAAATTGTGCAATCCCTATTTGCGTTTGGGGCAGGCGGAATACTGGGAAGCGGTCTTACTTACGGCTTTCCTGACTTTATTCCTGAAGTGCATACCGACTTTGTCTTTGCAGCCATTGCCGAAGAAATGGGCTTTGTCGGTGTTGCTGCAGTCTTGACTACATATCAAATACTTATTTATCGCGCTTTCCGTATTGCCCTGAAGGCCATTTCTCCCCTTCTGACCTTGGTTGCCGGCGGACTTGCCGTTTTTTTGGCGCTGCAGATTTTTTTGATCATTGGCGGAGTTGTTAAATTCGTACCGCTTACCGGCATAACGTTGCCATTTATCAGCTATGGCGGCAGTTCTGTCGTTTCCAATTTTATGCTTGTCGGCCTTTTATTCGCCGTTTCAGAAATGAGGGCGGTTGATGCGTAACGATATTCAGGCCAATTTGCGTAGAATAGCCATAATATTGATAGGTTTATTGGCAATCTTATTTCTCTATATCAGCTTTGTGCAAATTTTTGAAGGAAACCGTCTGGCCGCGCATCCTTTGAACCGGCGGGCCATAGAAGCGGCGCGCCGCGTGCCGCGCGGTGAAATCCTTGATCGCCATGGTGACAAATTAGCTTATAGTGAACGCGATACTGCGGGAAATTATCATCGAGAATATCCATATGGCGCCATTTTTGCCCACTTAGTCGGATATGATAATCCACAATATGGGAAAGCGGGGCTAGAGGGGACATTTAACGGGGAACTTTCCGGACTAACGCATCCCGAGCGGCATTTCGGCGCAATTGCCCGTTTATGGGGGCCTGTTCCCGGCAATCACTTGGTTCTCACCGTAGACGGGACTTTACAGCAAGTAGCATACCGGGCTTTAGGCGGACATCGCGGCGCGGTAGTAGTCATAAATCCTAAAACCGGCGCCATTTTGGCAATGGTGAGTAAACCGGCGTTTAATCCCAACACGCTCGACCGTGATTGGGAAAAAATAACTTCGGCTGCTGATAGTCCGCTGCTCAACCGGGCGACACAAGGACTGTATCCGCCGGGATCCACTGTCAAAATTATGATAGCCGAGGCGGCATTGAGAGAAAAAATAACCGATATTAATAAAGTATTTAAATGCGACGGGAAATTAAAAATCGGACCTGATTATGTCCTGAATGAGGCGAGTTTACGCGCGCATGGCAAAGTGAACTTAGAGGAAGCGTTGGCCGTTTCCTGTAACGTCACTTTTGGCTCATTGGCCCTCGAGTTAGGACGCACGAGGATGGCCAACCTTTTTGAACGTTATGGGTTTACTCGTTCTATTGGCGAAGAGTGGCAGGAAAGCCCTGTCCGACTACCGGTTTTTAGCCGATTGGGCGACGGCGACCTGGCGCAAACAGGAATTGGACAAGGGAGTCTTTTGGTGACGCCGCTTCGTATGGCGCTAATTGCAGCCGCTTTTGCTAATAATGGGAAGATTATGAAGCCCTATGTAGTCGAGAGGATTGTTGCGGCTGACGGCACCGTTATAAATGAGTTTAAACCAAGCGAGTGGTTGACGCCGGTTGAGCCGAATCTTGCCAAAATTGTGGGGCAGATGATGGAAACTGTTGTTGCAGAAGGCACGGGTAGTGCGGCCCGTATTGGCGGCATTAAAGTAGCAGGTAAGACGGGAACAGCCGAAAATCCGCACGGCGCGCCGCATGCCTGGTTTATCGGCTATGCGCCGGCCGACAATCCTAAAATCGCGGTTGCGGTATTAGTCGAAAATGGTGGGGCTGGCGGGGGCGTTGCCGCGCCGATAGCCCGCCAAATTATAGCTCACCAATTATATTGAGGGGGTGACGTTTTTGCTAATTAATCGAACTCTGGATAATCGCTACACCATCCTGGAACGTATCGGTGGTGGCGGTATGGCTGACGTTTATCGTGCTCACGACAAACTGCTTGACCGTTCGGTAGCGGTAAAAGTGCTGCGCTCCCAATTTACCAACGACGAAGAATTCGTCACCCGTTTCCGCCGCGAGGCCCAGGCTGCTGCCCGTTTGTCCCATCCGAACATCGTTAACATTTATGACGTCGGCCACGACGAGGATATATACTATATCGTCATGGAGTATATCTCAGGGGAAACGCTCAAAGACAAGATTTTGCGCGAGGCTCCTCTGCCGGTAGAAACGGCGGTACGCATTGCGCTAGAAATTGCAGAGGCATTGGAACATGCCCATCAAAGCGGACTAATCCACTGCGATATAAAACCGCACAACATTCTGATGACACGCGCGGGCAGGGTGAAAGTTACCGATTTCGGCATTGCTAGGGCGGTAACATCGGCGACTATGACCCAGACAGGGACGATTATCGGTTCTGTTCACTATTTTTCGCCGGAACAAGCCAAAGGTTCCGTTATTGGTGCCAAGTCTGATATCTATTCTCTTGGTGTTGTTCTTTATGAAATGCTGACCGGAACAGTGCCATTCACCGGCGAAACACCTATTAGCGTTGCTTTGAAGCACTTGCAGGAAGAACCCAAACCGCCGCGCGAAGCCAATCCGGAAATTCCGCCGCTCCTTGAAGCAGTGGTACTTAAAGCTATGGCCAAGAATGCCGATGCACGTTTTGGCGATATTAGCGAAATGATTGCCGATTTAAAACTAGTACAAAATTATTTGCGTGATGACCGCACTCGACGACTATCGCGCGAAGACTTTCCTACCCAAATATTACCTCGGATTGCCGCGCCGGAAGGGAACATCCAGCATCAGCCTGAAGCTGAAGCTAAGCCGCTACCGGCGCCGTCTCCCGCAAAATCGCGGGGCTGGATCTGGGCGTTGGCCGCGCTGCTTATCATTGCCTTTGCCATAGGAGCTTTTTTGGCTTATGGCAAGTTTTGGAGCCTCAATGAGGTTACCGTTCCCAATGTTGTGGGGAAACATATTGACAGCGCCCGCAATATTTTGACTAGCCAGAATTTGCGGGTAAGCGTTACTGAAAGCTTTAGTGACAAAGTACCGGCCGGATACGTTATATCACAAAGCCCGGAGGCGGGCGCCGTAGTAAAAGAACAACGCACAATCAACCTCGTTGTCAGTCGAGGAGGAGAGGTAACGGCCGTTCCCGATTTAAGGGGATTAAATAGACGTGATGCTGAGCTGCAGATCCGTAATGCCGGTCTTGTTTTAGGACGAATTGATGAGCAGTTTTCCGCCGATGCCGCTCAGGATACGGTTATTGCGCAGAACCCACGGCCACCGGCCCAAGTAACCAAAGGGACGGCAGTTGATATTGTTATTAGTAAAGGGGCAGGGCCACGCCGCATTGTTCTTCCCGATTTTCGTGGGACGCCAATAGGTACTGTTAATACGCAACTTGACAGCTTAAAGCTGAAACTTGGCAAGGTAACCGAGGCAGCGAGTGATAAATACCCGCCGGGCACAATCACTGACCAAAATCCGGCGCCGGCTTCCGAAGTCGTGGAAGGCTCATCTGTAGACTTTGTTGTGGCTAAAAGCCCGGCAACGGCCGTCAAGCGGGCGGTTGTACAAATCACGGTGCCGGAAGGGCCAATCCGTCAGGCCATCCAAATTGTCGTGACCGACGCGAATGGACGGCGCGTTGTTTATGAAGCAGTTCATAAACCAGGCGAACGGATAGAAAAAACAATTGAAGGTGTTGGTCAGGTACGTGTGCAAGTATATATCAACGGTGTACTTCTGCAGGAACAGACATTGTAGGAGGGCTGAAGTTGTTGCGGGGCGTTGTGGTGAAGGCTTATAACAGTTATTACTATGTGCAGACAGGCGATAAGCTAACAATGTGCACATTGCGCGGCCGTTTTAAGAAAGAACGCTTTTCGCTCTTTGTGGGCGACGAAGTAGAATATTTGCCGCTCGATGAAGGCAAAGGCGTAATAGAGACAATCCTGCCCCGCCGCAGCATGTTAAAACGGCCGATGGTAGCAAATGTTGATCAGGTCATGTTAACTTTTGCTGCCGCCAGCCCTGACCCCAGCTTTATCATCATTGACCGCTTTCTGATATTAGCCGAACTGTCACAGCTAAATACCTTAATTTGCTTGAATAAGGCTGACTTGGCTGATGCGTCTGAGACAGGTCAAATTGTAGATCTTTACCGCCAAATCGGTTATTCTGTTCTGGCGACATCTGTAAAGACCGGTCAGGGAATTGGTGAATTACGGTGCCAGCTTTACGGACGGATTACCGTGTTTGCCGGCCCATCAGGCGTCGGGAAGTCTAGCTTGTTGAATGCCGTTGAACCAGGCTTGTCCTTGGTGACAGGCGAGGTTAGCACAAAAATCGGGCGTGGTAAACACACGACCCGTTTTGCCGAACTTCTACCTTTAGCGGGCGGCGGTTTCGTTGTCGATACTCCCGGTTTTAGTTTTACCGAGTTCGCCGATATTGCACCGAGCGAGCTGGCGAGGGCCTTTCCGGAGATTGCCGCGGCAGCACTGGGCTGTAAGTTTAACACCTGTCTGCATTACAAAGAGCCGCAGTGCGCTGTCAAACAGGCCGTGACTGAAGGCCGTATCGCCGCATCACGCTACGCTTCCTATCTGGAAGTGCTGAGCGAAGTACAAGAAAATAGGAAAGGATATTGAACTATGGTCAAAATTGCGCCATCACTTCTTGCTGCTGATTTTACCCGCTTGGCAGAAGAAATTAAAAAGGTTGAACAGGCAGGCGCCGATTTACTCCACCTGGATATTATGGACGGACATTTTGTGCCCAATCTGACTTTTGGGGCGCCTGTTGTAGCAGCGCTGCGTCAAGTGAGTAAGCTACCTTTCGATGTACACCTAATGGTAACAAATCCGCAGGAGCACATTAATGCTTTTGTCAAAGCGGGGGCAGACTGGATTACTGTCCATGCCGAAACACACCCCCATCTTCATCGTTTGCTGCAAACTATTAAAGACCATGGCGTTAGAGCCGGTATTGCCTTGAATCCGTCTACACCGCTTGCCACTATTGAAGAGGTCTTGCCAGATGTTGACATGGTGCTCTTGATGAGTGTAAACCCAGGATTCGGCGGACAGCAATTTATTTCGAACGTATTAGACAAAATACGCCGTCTACGGCAAATGATTACAGAACGTAATCTGTCAGTAACAATCGAGGTAGACGGCGGCATCAATGCCGAGACGGCACCGGCTGTTGTTGCCGCCGGTGCTACGGTTTTAGTGGCCGGTTCGGCCGTCTACGGAGCGCCTGATGTGGCTAAAGCAATCGCAAGTCTAAGGGGGTAGGAATTAATCTTTGCGCTTGTTGATTTTTTCATGCGCAAGTGCTAACATATATAGTAGACAACTAAATAATTGGGGCCTTTGGGGCGAGGTGAAAAAGAGTAATCTTTTAATTCCTGACCGGCGGTACAGCCCGCGAGCCATTACGGCTGATCCGGTGAAATTCCGGAGCCGACAGTATAGTCTGGATGGGAAAAGGCCGGCATTATTTATCGTATTGCTGTTCTATTTCCTAAAGACTACTCTTTAGGATTTTTTATTTTTTGGGGGATGCCAGATGGACCATGAAAGTTATATGCGCCGGGCGTTGGCCTTGGCGCGCAGAGCCGAGGGGCAAACAAGCCCTAATCCTATGGTGGGCGCCGTCATTGTTAAAGACGGGACGATTGTAAGTGAAGGGTGGCATCACCGGGCTGGGACGCCGCATGCCGAAATTCATGCCCTAAATCAAGCAGGCGATTTAGCAAAAGGTGCAACTTTATACGTCACATTAGAGCCTTGTTCGCATTATGGGCGTACAGGGCCTTGTGTGCAAGCGGTTGTTCAGGCCGGTATTAGCCGTGTTGTAGCGGCGATGACTGATCCTAATCCGCTGGTAGCGGGACAGGGATTTAAGTTTTTAAGAGAGAACGGCGTGGAGGTAATCGAAGGCGTGCTGGCCGCGGAAGCGGCACAGTTAAATGAGGTTTTTATTAAATGGATTACGACCAAAATGCCTTTTGGTATATTGAAAACGGCCATGAGTCTTGACGGCAAGATTGCTACATATACTGGGCACTCCCAGTGGATCACGGGTTTGCCGGCCCGTACCCGTGTCCATGAATGGCGTAGCAAGTATGATGCCGTACTGGTTGGTGTTGGCACCGTGCTTGCCGACAATCCTGAGCTGACTGTCAGGCTGATTACTAATGGCAAGAACCCGCTGCGCATTGTGGCTGACAGTTTGGCGCGAACACCCTTAAACGCTAAAGTTATCACTGATGGTAAAGCGCCTACCATTATTGCTGTAGCACCCGAGGCGCCTGCTGATCGGATAGCAGCCCTCAAAGCAGGCGGAGCGGAAGTAGTTCAGGTTGCACGCGGACCTGACGGAATTGATCTTCGTAGTTTATTTGCCTATCTGGGTTCACGGTCTATTACCAGCGTGCTGATTGAAGGTGGGGGAGCCATCGGCGCTTCAGCCTTAGCTGCAAATGTAGTTGATAAAGTCCATTGGTTTATTGCCCCAAAGATAATTGGCGGTCGCTCGGCCCCCGGCCCTATTGGCGGTATGGGTGCGGAATTTTTGGAGCAGGCTGTTCAACTCGAGGATACAACAATCGAATATATTGGAGACGATCTTTTAGTTACCGCCTATGTAAAAAAGCGGGAGGGACGGGATGTTTACCGGACTTGTGGAAGAATTGGGCCAAGTTAAGACGGTAGCGCGTGGCGCAAAGTCGGTACGCCTCACCGTCACAGCACGGAAAGTGTTAGACGACGTGAAAATCGGGGACAGCATAGCCGTTAACGGTACCTGTCTTACCGTTGTAGAGTTTGGCGAAACCTGGTTTACCGCCGATGTTATGCCTGAGACGGTAGCGCGCACCGTTCTTGCCCATCTTAAACCAGGGGATACGGTCAACCTGGAACGAACCTTGCGGTTAGGCGACCGGTTAGGCGGCCATATTGTGACTGGGCATATTGATGGTGTTGGTTACATACGGGCCAAGGAACGTAGCGATAATGCCGTGATTGTGCGTATCGGGGCCGGCCCCGAGATTATGCGTTATATTGTCCGCAAAGGCTCGGTGGCTATCGACGGCGTGAGTCTTACCGTCGTAGATTATGGTCCCGATTGGTTTACTGTTTCCCTTATTCCCCACACCGCTGCTGTAACTACGGTAGGTCTCAAGGGTCCGGGCGACCCCGTCAACCTTGAGACAGATATTATTGGTAAATATGTAGAGAAACTGTTAGCCCAAAAAGAACCGGACACACCGCCAGCGGGAAGGTTGTCGCTGGATCTGTTGGCGCAGCACGGCTTTTTGGATTAGCAACAGAAAGGTGGCTTTGCTATGACCTTTAAATTTAATACTGTTGAGGAAGTTATTGAAGACATCAGACAAGGCCGGATGGTTGTAGTCGTAGATGATGAGGATCGGGAAAACGAAGGCGACCTTCTTATGGCCGCGGAAAAAGTAACGCCGGAAGCCATTAACTTTATGGCTACTTATGGCCGGGGGCTAATTTGCATGCCGATTGTCGGCAGCAGGTTAGATGAGCTGGGAATTGGCGCCATGGTCGCCGAAAATACCGATACTCATTGTACAGCTTTTACCGTGTCTATTGATGCTAAAAATGTAACGACCGGCATCTCTGCTTACGAACGGGCGCTGACGATTAAGACGGTCCTTGATCCCGCCACTACGCCGGAAGACATACGCAAGCCCGGGCACGTTTTTCCGCTACGGTATCGCGAAGGTGGTGTTCTCCGCCGGGCAGGCCATACCGAAGCGGCAGTTGATCTTGCAAAACTGGCCGGCCTGTATCCGGCTGGGGTAATCTGCGAAATAATGAATGATGACGGCACAATGGCGCGTGTTCCCCAGTTAATGGAATTTGTTAAGAAGCACAATTTGAAAATTGTGACAATTGCCGATTTAATTAAATACCGTAAGCAGCATGAAAAATTTGTTGCCAGGATAGCAGAAACGGAACTGCCGACTAAATACGGTAAATTCCGTTTAATCGCTTACGAAAGTGAACTGGATGGTCAATGTCATGTTGCCCTCGTAAAAGGTGACGTGAGTGGCAAGAAGAATGTTCTCGTCCGCGTCCACTCGGAGTGTTTGACTGGCGATGTTTTTGGGTCGCAGCGCTGCGATTGCGGCGAACAATTGGAAGCTGCGTTGCGCCAGATTGAAAAGGAAGGCCAGGGCGTGCTGCTGTATATGCGTCAGGAAGGCCGCGGTATTGGCCTTGCTAATAAAATTCGGGCCTACGCACTCCAAGATAAAGGCAAAGATACGGTAGAGGCCAATGAATTGCTTGGTTTTCCGCCAGATATGCGCGACTATGGGATTGGTGCGCAAATCCTTGCTGATTTAAACTTGTCCAGCATTCGTCTTCTGACCAACAATCCACGCAAACGGGCAGGGCTAGAGGGTTATGGTTTAACCATTACGGAGCGCGTACCGCTGGAAATTAAAGCCAATAAATTTAATTGTCGGTATTTGTCGGTGAAAAAATCAAAACTAGGGCATTTGCTCAAACAATACGAGGAGGCATAACTTATGGTAAAGATTTTTGAAGGAAAACTAACGGCGCAAGGGCTGCGGTTCGGTATTGTCGTCGCGCGCTTTAACGAATTCATCACCAATAAGCTGCTGAGCGGCGCCTTGGATGCCCTTCAGCGGCACGGCGCGTCGGCCGAAGATATTGAAGTCGCGTGGGTGCCGGGGGCCTTTGAAATTCCCTTGGTCGCGCAAAAAATGGCGGCAAGCAAAAAGTATGATGCTGTTATCTGTCTGGGCACAGTCATTCGTGGCAATACGCCGCATTTTGATTATGTGTGCGCAGAAGTTTCGAAAGGAGTTGCCCATGTCGCTCTCGCTTCCGGGATACCGACCGTTTTCGGTGTGCTGACCACCGAAACAATCGAGCAAGCGATTGAACGGGCAGGTACTAAGGCAGGTAATAAAGGATTTGACGCGGCAATGACAGCCATTGAGATGGCTAATCTTTTAAAAGTCATGTAAAATATTTCCAGGAAATGAAACTTTCCGTTATGGGGGACAATAAACCGTGAAGGTAGGTATTGTGAGTGACACACACGGCTGTGTAGCAACGTGGCGCAAAATATACAATCGTTATTTCCGTGACATGGACGTGATTATTCATGCTGGTGACGTTCTTTACCACGGGCCACGCAATGCTATTCCTGACGAATATGACCCGAAGGCGTTAGCCGAAGAGCTAAACAATTGTCCAATACCAATTGTTGCAGCTTGCGGCAACTGCGATGCCGAAGTTGACGGCATGGTGTTAAACATTCCAATCCAGTCGCCCTATACTTATCTGCGGCTAGAAAACGTATCTGTTCTTGTAAACCACGGCCATAATTTAAGTGATGATGCTAAACATGCGCTTGCAGAAAAAATGAGAGTCTCTCTTTTCGTCACCGGCCACACTCATGTGGCTGCTCTTACCAAGCAAAATGGCTGTATCTTTTTGAACCCGGGATCACCGGCGATGTCTAAGCGCCCCGACGGCGTAGGCACAATTGCCCGCATGATCGGAAGCAGGATTGAGGTGTTAGATATTGAGTCCGGTAAGGTATTACTGGCAGAAGAACTTGGTTAATAGGGGCGTTCAGTTTTATGCATGACCATATTGTTAGGGCGACTGCGCCGGGGTTGCGCGCCTTTGCGGCTGTTACGACCAACTTAACGGACGAGGCGCGCCGGCGACATAATTGTTATCCCGTAGCCGCTGCGGCGCTAGGGCGAACGATGACGGCTGCGCTGCTGTTGGCGACGAATTTAAAAGCAGAGGAAAGTATTACCATTCGCATTGCCGGAGACGGCCCACTAGGGGAAATTGTTGCCGATGCCAGCGCTCGAGGTACAGTTCGTGGCTATGTTAAGAAGCCACAGATCGATTTGCCGCTGCGGGAGGGTAAGCTTGACGTCGGTAGAGCTGTAGGCGCTGGCAATATTTTCGTTACACGGTTTACCGGATTGAAACAGCCTTTTACCGGAAGCTCCCCGTTAGTGAGCGGCGAAATTGCGGAAGATGTTACTAATTATCTTTTAACTTCGGAGCAGACGCCATCAAGCGTCGCTTTGGGGGTATTGGTCGGGACTGACTATACCGTGCAGGCGGCTGGCGGATTTTTAGTTCAAGCTCTGCCGGGTGCGGCAGACGAAGTTATTGATAAATTGGAGCGAAATCTAGCGTCGTTAAAGCCGGTATCTCACTTGATAAGCTCAGGATATGGCGCCGCCGATATACTGGAAAAAGTTTTTGCAGGATTTTCAATAAATCTATATGAGCCGAAAAAAGTTACCTTTCATTGTCCTTGTTCGCGCGAGCGAGTGGACCGGCTTCTTATCAGCCTAGGCGAGCAAGAGTTGACGGATATGATCGGAGAAGGACGAGCCGAGCTGGTTTGTCACTTTTGCAGTGAAAAATATCATTTTAACCGGCAAGAGCTAGAAAATATTTTACAACGCATAAAACAAGGGGCGACCTAATGTCGCCCCTTAAATACTGACTAAATTAGATTGCCCGTTGTACTTTTCCGGACCGTAAGCAACGGGTGCAAGTATTAATCCGCTTAATTTCACCATTCACGACTGCTTTTACGCGCTGAATATTGGGTTTCCAGGTGCGCTTGGTTTTCAAATTGGAATGGCTGACGTTGAAGCCGCTACGTTCACCTTTGCCACAGATTTCACATATATTTGCCATCTATTCCACCTCCTTTTAAAGAAGACAACCAATCCTTCAAACTAAACACAATTATTCTATCACAGGAAACTTAGGGTATGCAAGGGTTGGAAGAATAATATTGCAGCGCAGGGAGGATTTCGCCAACATATATTGAAAGTAGAACAAAAAAGAGAGGGGAGGGCGCACCCTTTGATTACTAAAGAGATGCCGATAATGACCGTTTTGCGGCTGCTGCCGCAGGCCCGCGAGGTTTTTATTCGCCACGGTATGGGATGTATTGGCTGTATGGGATCGGCTACGGAAACAATCGAAAAAGGGGCCAAGATGCACGACGTTGATTTGGAAACGTTGTTGAAGGAACTAAACGCTCTCGAGTCGGAAAAATAGTACCAAAGGGGGATACCGTTGCCGGAAAGGTTGTCGACAAATATTAAATATCTGAAAGGAGTAGGGCCGACAAGAGCCGCTTATTTAACAAAATTAGGCATTTTTTCCATAGAAGACTTACTCACGCACTATCCCCGTCGCTATGAAGACCGAAGCTATTTTAAACCGATAAAACTGCTTGAAGATAACGAAGTTCAGACTTTTCGGGCAACCGTAGTTGCGTTAGAAGAAAAAAAGCCGCGCCGAGGGCTTACATTGACGAAAGTGACCGTTCGGGACGATTCGGCGGTAGCGCAATTGGTCTGGTTTAACCAGTCTTATCTTAAAAATCGGTATAGACCGGGCATGGAGCTTATTGTCTATGGCAAAGCGGAACGGCGTTTTAATATTATCCAGATCGTTAATCCCGAGGTGGAAATCGTAGATGAAGCGGAAGAACTATTGAATGTTGGCCGCATTGTTCCCGTGTATCCGGCCACAGAGAATATTAATCAACGCTTGCTGCGTCAATTAGTACGGCAAGCCTTGGCAGACTGTCGCCCTATCCCTGAGATTCTTCCCGACAATATAATTAGGCAATATAATTTGGTTGCGAGGGATCAAGCTCTAGAAAACATCCACTTTCCGCCGGACAAGGATGCTTTGCTCCAAGCTCGGCGCCGCTTAGTTTTTGAAGAGTTGTTTTTTTTGCAGTACGGGCTTTTATACTTAAAAAACCGTAATAAGCGCGAACTTCAGGGCATTAAACACGCTCCCGACGGAAAACTGAGCAAAGAAGTTTTGGCGCGCTTACCGTTTGCATTAACAACTGATCAAGAGCAGGCACTACAAGAAATTAAAGCCGACATGGAAGATACGCGACCTATGCAGCGGTTGCTTCAGGGCGACGTCGGATCAGGGAAAACAGTTATTGCCGCTCTGGCATTGGTTAAGACGGTAGAAAACGGATATCAGGGGGCGCTGATGGCTCCCACCGAAATTTTGGCTGAACAGCATTTTCATACCTTGTCCCGTTTATTGGCCAACCTGGGAATAAGATTGGCGTTATTAACAGGTAGCCTGACAAAACGGGAGAGGGATCAAATACTTGCCCATCTGCGCGAGGGACTTGTCGATATTGTAATTGGCACGCACGCTTTGATCCAGGATGACGTGCATTTTAAACACCTCGGCTTGGTAGTTACTGACGAACAACATCGGTTTGGTGTACGGCAGCGGGCTTCACTTCAAGCAAAAGGGAAACTGCCTGATGTCCTGGTAATGACGGCGACGCCGATTCCCCGCACGATGGCACTTACCGTCTATGGGGATTTGGATGTATCGGTAATTCGCATGCTACCGCCTGGACGTAAACCAATCAAAACTTACAGTGTTACCGGAGAAATGCGCGACCGGGTTTATAATTTTGTCGTCCGGGAAGTGTCTGCCGGACGGCAGGCTTATGTCGTTTGTCCTCTTATCGAGGAATCGGACAAACTGGAAGCTCAGGCGGCGGTACAAATGTATGAGCAATTAGCCAGCACATACTTCAAAGGCTTGACCTGCGGCTTGGTTCACGGCAAAATGAAGTCTCAGGAAAAAGAAGCCGTGATGAGCGCATTTTATTCGGGCGAAGTTCAAGTCCTTATAGCCACGACGGTTATTGAAGTAGGTGTAAACGTACCGAACGCGACCGTTATGGTCATAGAGGGCGCCGACCGCTTCGGTTTGGCCCAGTTGCACCAATTGAGGGGGCGCATCGGGAGAGGCGAACACCAATCTTATTGTATTTTAATTTCTGATAGCAAAAGCGAGGAAAGTAGAGAGCGGCTAGCGGTAATGACCACGACTCAAGACGGCTTCGTTTTAGCGGAAAAGGATCTATTGCTACGGGGACCGGGCCAGTTTTTTGGCACGCGGCAGCACGGCATGCCGGATTTAAAACTTGCTGATATTGTCCGTGACATTGAAATCTTGCTGGAAGCAAGGCAAGCTGCTCAGCAGACTGTAATGCATCCGGAAATATTCGCTAAACTTCAGGATGTTCTTAAGCTTCGTTTTGGCGAAGCGTTCAATATGATATTTAACAATTAGAAAAAAAGGGCGGCTGCTGGCCGCCAATTATGGGAGAGGAGAAAATTTACATTCTAATTATGCCCCGTATCATCGTTTCTATACACCGTTTAATGAAATTTTTTTATTATTTTCGCGCATCTTGGCGCACACTAAAGAAAAACTGGCAAGAGGTGGCGGGGCATGCAAGACGATTTTGCGGAAAAACAGTTACGGGCGATAGCTGAAGAATGTCAGGAGTTTGAGCATGTCATAAATGCAATGGGTTACGGTTATTCGCTGCTAAATGTTTCCCCAGATAACTATGTTCGTCGCTGTAGTGACTGTATACATTGGCTTGGTGGATCATGCGGTATTTTCCGTGACGAAATCCGGCAATGGCATTGACAAGGCACTGCACCGCAGTGCTCTTTTTTATCCCATAATTTCAAATTCAATCGGCAACGTCTTGAGAATTTCCCATACGTCAGCACAGGTATCGGGGCTGGGGCGCAGCTTAACCAAGCCTTGTTTGGGTTCGAGCGGGATAATCATGACAATATTTTCATATCCTTCAAGCAACCGAATGAATAAATTGATATCACAAACTTTTAACTTAATATCAATATCATTGCTATCCTGTTCATATTTCCGGGCTGTATTGGCAAAACAGCTGGTTCCTTTATAGCGTCGACTCACATTCTTTACCCCTTTATTGCCATCTGTTCAATATTTTAGTATATTTAATTGTGAACTGCAAAGATAGAGAAAAGATTGGCAAAGGAAAGATTACGATGGGAAAAATTTGGGGATGGCTTTTTATTTTTATTGTCTGCGGTTTACTGTACTGGTGGCAGCCGGAATTTTTTCAGCATGCTTACAGCATAATCGAAAGAGGCGACATTGCCGCCCTAGCAGAGTATCTCCGCTCTTTCGGAGCATGGGGTATCTTAGTCACGCTGGCATTATTCGTTATAATGACCTTCACAATCGTTTTTCCGTTCATGATTTTATCCGGAGCCGCCGGCATTGTCTATGGGCTTTTCTGGGGAACGCTCCTCTCATGGATGGGAGAATTGATTGGCGCCCTATTTATGTTTGTATTTGCCCGCTATTTTTTTCGCCACGCCGTTGAAGGGTGGATTGCGAAAAGTCCATACCTCAAACAGGTAGACGACTACAGCGCGGCTAACGGGTTTAAGGCCTTGCTGATAGCGCGGCTTTTGCCGTTGGCTCCGTCCGGTATCATTACTGCTGTAGCCGCCATTAGCCGGATTTCGTTTTACGATTTTTTTTGGGCCACTTTTTTGGGGAAATTACCGCCAGTGGTTATTAAGGTATTACTGGGCCATGACCTCGTTTTTGCTAAGGAAAACATGACACGGCTGATTTTTATAATTGTCTTGGTTATTGCCGTCTATGCCGCCTTATGGTGGCACAGACGTAAGAAAAAGCAAAATCATGAAAACCGGTAACGCGATTGTCTTTCGCCTTTTATTCAGAAAATCGGTTGTATAAATTAGGCTGCTATGCAGACACTCTCTAATTATTTCAGATAACTAAATAAAATAATAAAATGGATTGTTTTGCAGGGATAGAATCACCTTCGCCGAATACAATAACCAGCGCAAGGGGAGGTGATTAACATGCCAGTCGTGCAAATTGATATGTTGGAAGGCCGGACTCTCGAGCAAAAGCGGGAATTGGTAAAAAAAGTGACAGAGGTCATTGTTGAAACTGCCAATTGCCCGCCAGAAGCAGTGACGATTATTATCCGTGAAATGCCTAAAGAACATCTTGGTAAAGCTGGTAAACTGCGCTCCGACATGTAAAAATAGCAGCCCATTTCGTATATAACGAAATGGGCTGTTTTATTATGAGAAAATATATTTGCTTATTATCCTTCTTTATATAACACTCCATAACCACCATTAGGATAGGAAAAATTAATATTATTGGCCGGACATATTAGCCGGCAGGAACCGCATTCGATACATTGCTTGTATAACACTATGATGGGATCAGTATGCTGATAATTCCATCTAAATACACCGGAGGGACATATAGTTAAACACTGTTTGTCTGTGCAATTACGACAGACTTCCTGGTCGTTGATGACAATATGCTGCCATTGTTCATCGGTCTTAAAAAGCAGCAATTTTACTTTTGCATCTAACTCAGCTAAGCTGGACATCACCGTATCACCTTCAACACTTCCCAGACATCTCTTATTGTTTTTAAAATTGGCTGCATACTGGTAACTTTTTGAAATATAAATTTCCGCTTTTCGCGCTTCGGCATAGTGTATACCTTGGTAATATGATATGCGGTTTCATTGGCCATACGGGTATATAGATCGAACAAATATGGTATATCCTGCATTAACTTAGCTGCTCCGGCATTGGCTTTGAAATCCTGCATAACAAAACTTTCATCAAGTAAGGTCCGGTACAGTGATAGTTTCTTAACGGAAAAACTACGACTGGCTTTTGCGGCATAAGCAGCCCTGGCGGCAAAAAAACCAGACCACATGGCCAAATTAAAACCATGAACGCCATTTACTAATGAAGCGGCATCGCCAATAATCATCAGTCCCGGATGTACTAATTCAGGTATTGCGTAATATCCGCCTTCGGGAATAAGGGCAGCGCCATATTCAACAGTAATACCGCCATCCAGCAATGGCTGCATATACGGATGCTTTTTTATTCGTTCCAATAGATCATTAGGGCTTAAGGCAGCCTTAGCTAAGTCAGCTAAAGAAATACCAACGTTAATATTAAAACTGTCTTTGAAAGTATGAATCGAACCAGTACCGTTAAACCCGGCAGTAGGGTAACCGATAAGTCCGATGATGGTACCATGGCCCGGAAGCAAGTTGAACCGTTCTTCAATAACTTTCGCGGGTAAGGCAATAGTTTCTTTTACGTAAAGGGAAAAATTTTGGGGTGAAATCCGGGGGACCAGTTTCGCCCGTTCAGCCAACATAGAATTGGCACCGTCCGCAAGAATAATTATATCGGCAATAAAATCGTTGTTTTGTGGCGGAGATACGTGCACCCCGATGGCCTGCGAGCCGTCAAACAGTACCTCAGACACATGATGGCCCAGCAGCAATGTAGCTCCGGCGTTAATTGCTTTTGCAGCCAACCATCTGTAAAAATTGACACGTTTTATTGTAAATCGATTATAGGGAGCGGCAGCAAGTTTTGTGCTGCGAAATCTGGCTGTTAATATCGAATCTTCAGTCATCCACCAGTACGATTGGTCAGTGACAATACGTTCATACTGACACTCTTCCCAGAAATTGGGGAAGAGTTTATGGACGTGCTCGGCGATAATTGACGCGCCACCGCAATTTTTGGCGCCCGGATAAGGTCCACGCTCCAGCAAAAGCACGTCAAGACCTTCTTTGGCCATAAAATAGGCAGCTGTTGCCCCTGCCGGACCGGCTCCTACGACAATTGCATCATATTTTTTGGCTGGATCGGCCAAGTTCAAATGGGTATTATTAACCTCCGGCTTTGATCGGTTTTGAGTTTTTTGGGTTTTGTACCATTCTTTTAGCACACCATCACCCATTTTTAGTGTGTCCACCTGATAAGCGCTCCATCCACTTAATTAAAAATGCTCTATTTGATTTGTATTACTTTTTGCAACTAATTGGTATATATATTGATATATAAGAATAGCGGCGAATAGTGAAGATTTTTTTTAGGCAAATGATATATAGCGCCGTTTTGGGGCATTTTTCTCTTTTGTCTCTTTAACTGAAATGATGTATTATACTGACATGCCGAAGTTCCCTCAAAGGAACACGGAGGAACCATTAATGGGGTGAATCCGCGTATGCGGTAGGGGTTTCCCTTATCCCGAACCCGGCAGCTAACTTCGTAGGCAGAGAAAGGGAGTGATTGATAATGAAAAAAATACGCACAGTGATAGCATCAATGGTTGCTGCTATTATTTTCGGTCTTATCGGCCTTGCGCCGGTAAGTGCTGCAGCCCTCGGGGAACGAGTGCTGCAAGTTGGTGCCATAGGCGACGACGTCCGTGAATTACAGATTAAATTAAATGGACTAGGCTTTAATGCCGGAACTGTAGACGGTATTTTTGGTCCCAAAACGCAAAATGCGGTCAAGATGTTTGAAAAAGCAAATAATCTCGAGAGCGATGGCATTGCCGATCAAGATCTGTTAACTATTATTCAAAAAAAGGCGCCCAAAGTATTCCGCGATGCTCCGGTGCGTTATAAACAGATCCTGGATATTGTTGCGACCGCTTATGCTCCAGGTCCCCATGATAACGGCAAATGGGGAAATCTTACTCATATCGGTACCCAGGTTCGGCCAGGCATTATTGCCGTTGACCCGAAAGTTATTCCACTTGGCACGCGTGTTTATATCGAGTTTCCTGACGGTCATGGCATGTATGCCGTAGCCGAGGATACAGGCGGCGCGATCAAGGGCAACCGTATTGATATTGCTATGTGGACGGTTGCCGAAGCGTATAATTTCGGCATCCAAAAAGTTAAAGTTTATATCTTAGACTAAAAAACACCCGGGGGATCCCGGGTGTTTTTTATGACGGGAGAGAGCTTTATATCGCATTGTTTACCAGAAAAAATTGGGATATAATAATCAGAAGGATGTGGTTAGGGAGTGATGATATGGATACTTTAAATAGAGATACCGACCTCAATTATGGGCGGTCAAAAAAATATCACATTATTACTTACGGTTGTCAAATGAATGAAAATGATTCGGAGCGGCTGGCCGGCCAATTGCGCGGTCTTGGTTACAGCAGTGCCGATGAAATTGAACAGGCAGACCTTATTTTAATTAATACCTGCTGTGTCCGCGAGAGCGCGGAAAAAAAAATATATGGAAAAATTGGCGAATTAAAAAGACTCAAAGCGGCAAATCCCAATCTGATCATAGGCGTAACAGGGTGCTTGTCACAGAAAGATCGCGACAAAATTTTTACTAAGGCGCCTCACGTTGATTTGGTTATGGGGACTCATAATGTCCACCAACTCGCAGACCTGCTAAAAGAGATTTCCCAGTCCAAGGATCGGGTACTGGCGATATGGGATCAGGCAGAGCGGCTAGCACCCGATGTGCCAACGGTACGCAAAAGTCTGGTTTCGGCTTGGGTACCCATTATGTACGGGTGTAACAACTTTTGTACATATTGCATCGTACCATATGTGCGCGGACGGGAGCGAAGCCGCCCGCTTGCCGACATCCTTGCCGAGATCAGGCAATTAGGGACAGAGGGATTTAAAGAGATTACGCTGCTAGGCCAAAATGTAAACTCCTATGGCAAGGATGGGAAAGAAAACATTGATTTTGCCGATTTACTGGCAGCCGTGGACAAAGTGGAGACAATTGCCCGAATTCGGTATATGACTTCGCACCCGCGCGACATGAACGACAAGGTGATTGATGTCATTAAGCATGGCCAGAGGATTTGCGAACATTTTCATCTGCCAATCCAGTCAGGCAGTGATATCATTTTGCAGCGGATGAACCGCGGATATACAACAGAATATTATCGGAAACTTGTGGAAAAGGTTCGTAGAGAAATACCGCACGCCAGTATTACTACGGATATTATCGTGGGATTTCCTGGGGAAACGGATGAACTATTTATGCAAACGCTTGATTTTGTCCGGTCAATTCGCTTTGATGCGGCTTATACTTTTTTGTATTCTCCTCGCTCTGGCACGCCAGCAGCAACTATGCCTGATCAAGTGCCGTTGATGGTAAAAAAGCAACGCCTGCAACAACTAATGGCCGTCCAAAATGAAATTAGTTTAGCTATTAATGAAACTCTTATTGGCCAAACAGTAGAGGTACTTGTTGAGGGTCCCAGTAAAAATGATCCGGATAAGATGATGGGACGGACGCGAACTAACAAAATTGTACTTTGGAATAGGGGAAATGAGCAAATAGGGCAGCTTCTCCCAATAAAAGTTCTTAAAGCGCAGACTTGGTTGTTGAAAGGTGAAGTGGCTGATTAACTTTGGGTGGGAAAAAGGAGAATACCATGGCAGAGACCTATACCCCAATGATCGAGCAGTACCGGGAGATAAAACGGCACCATACCGATAAAATTTTATTTTTCCGACTGGGCGACTTTTATGAAATGTTTTTTGAAGACGCCGAAATTGCATCACGCGAACTAGAAATTACCCTAACGGGACGCGACGGAGGGTCCGGTAAGCGGATTCCCATGTGCGGCGTTCCTTTCCATGCGGCCGATACTTACATAGCCCGCCTCATTAATAAAGGCTATAAAGTAGCAATCTGCGAACAGGTAGAAGATCCTAAGCAAGCTAAGGGGATTGTGCGCCGGGAAGTAATTAAAATTATTACTCCCGGAACAGTATTGTCAGATGTGCTACTTCCGGATAAGAGCAATAATTATCTGGTTGTTATCCATGAAAAAGACGATCTCCTAATCCTGGCAGGAGCGGATATTTCAACCGGCGAATGTTATTGGGCAGATTTTGCCGGTCCTTACCGGATCAATACTCTTTGCGACCACCTATATCGCCTTTCACCGGCGGAGATTGTGCTAACCGGTCGTCTCACTGATAAAGAGACTTTGGACACTTTTCTCGCCAACCGCCTGCATGGCTGTACTATAACAGACCTAGCTATTGAAGATACGGAAACGACTCAGGAACTACTGCAACGCCACTTTCCCGATGAAGAACTTCCTCATGCGGGAGCCGCTATTGCAGTAGGGCATTTACTATATTACCTGCACCAAACGTTAAAAACCGATTTATCGCATGTCAACAAGTTAATGCGGTATAATGCCGCCGAATTTATGACCATTGATACGGCAGCGCTTCGCAATCTTGAAATTACTCGTAATTTGCGAGACGGCGGAAGGAAAGACACTCTTCTCTCTATATTAGATTTTACTCTAAATTGCAATAGCAAATGCAACACCCTGTAAAATTAACGGTATATAAAGAGGCTATCAAGAAATTTGGGCCAGTTCCTCGTCAAAGCATTGCTGAGGAGTTTTATAGCCGAGTATTTTGCGAGGCAGATGATTACACCAATTCTGAATACGCTGAATGACAGAGGCAGCCAAAGCTGCTATGCTGGTCCCTTTGGGGATAAATCGGCGGATGAGACCGTTATGGCGTTCATTCGTGCCTCTCTCAAAGGAAGAATAGGGATGAGCAAAGTATACGCTGGTGTTATGGCTCTTTAAAAATGCGTCCAGTTCGGCAAACTCCGACCCGTTA
>NZ_FNBU01000010.1 GCF_900102435.1 Sporolituus thermophilus DSM 23256
AAAACAAGCAAAATGTCCACATTCTACGATACAAAAACAGGCAAAATCATATGCCTGGCTGTTGGTTTTATGCATGAATATATGTTTTAAATATGCAGAATCAATGCATAAATATAATGAACAAAACTGTTGCCAGGCGTTTTCTAATGTTAGGTAATCTACCTTTAAAACCGTTCTAAAACAGGAAGGGAAATTGTTTCCCTCTAGACCGCATAGCAAGCCCTACAGCAGGTTTTTTGTCACAGGTAGGTATGATACCCTTAACCCTGCTTTTTTTGTGGTAAAATCATTATTTTTATCATTATAAACAAGAGAAAAAACAAGCAACAACAAGCAATCACGAATAAGCAAAATGTACAAATACTTTTTCGGCTGTTTTTGCTTGTTTATTAGACAATATCGACGAATTTAAACAGCGAAAATAAAAAAATATGCGATTTTTTGAGGTTGTAAATAGCGGTTAATATAAAACCCTTTACCGCAAAATACAACCTGAAAAAATAGGGTTTAAACTAGGGTTTTTGGCATAAAAACAGGCATAGCGAAATGAAAAAACAACGATAATATCTATTCCCGCTAATAATGGGGATGGTCAACTCGACTACCCCTTGGGTTTTTGTGATTAGATAATTTATTACCTGGTAACAATTTTGGGAAATAAAAAATATTTCCCAACGCATGGTATTGGACTGGTCAGTCAGAAATTATTTCCTACTATTTTACTCGGAATTAAAACAATTAACAATATGTTTATTTTGTTAACTTTATTTTTATATTTTGTTAACAATGATTGATATTTTATTTCCTACTAATTCACTCAGAATTATACAAGCAATATAGACAGGGTGTTAAATATGTCGCACTCTATACGATATTTAATTGCAATTAATTTATCAATTTTAAATAATTTCTCATTATTTGTTTTAATCCATCTTATCAGAATATTTTTAAACGCATTGATTATACATTTTATTTTTATGTAAACTTACACTTTCATTCACAAGAGAGAACGAAAAAATCAAGGCAATAAGATTTTCCATATCAACCAAAAAAATAAAACCAAATCAAGGTGAATATTTGCCCGGAAAGGCGAAGCCCTGAAGGGCAAACAATAAGAATTATTTTATATTATTTTTTAATAATCATTTTATTTTAACAATAAGTATTTAAACAAATCAAGCCTATAGTTTTATCGCCCCGAAGGGGTGGAAACAATCAACCATAATCAAATAAAATACTTTTCAATGTTTTGATGTCCACAGGCCTTCATTTCATTCCGGCCTGTGTCCATGCCGCTTCGCGGCAATATTTTTTTCATCTACAACAAGGCATAAATGTTTCGATTTTGTTATTTCAGCCGCTCCAGGCCTTCATTCGCTTGCGCTCATTACGACCTTCCGCGGCAAATCCTATACAAAAAATTTAAATTTATGTGTCAATATCCCTACAACAAACATCATACTCTTCGCCATGACCTGCGTAACCCCTATGTGCATGTCTTGATGCGCGGAATGTGACAGAAGCGATAGCTAATGTCACATTCCGCGCTCGTCCTTGCACAAGCGAAGCGCAGGGCAAGGCGACAAACATAATTGTTTGTACTAATGAATTGACTTTAAAAATTATTTAAATAATCTTAATATTATTAAAATTCAATATTAATACAATTTAAATATACCTATTGTTAATTATTTTATTTTATAGATATATAGATATATACCAAATCCCAGAAGCCGCATAAATTCTGCATTTTTCAAAAAAATATATGTCATCCATGTCATATAAAACCCCTTGATATATGTCATCCATGACACATATCACTTACATGTTTATGGCAGACTTATTTTGCATAGTTTGGCTGCCGAAATCTGCACGTATAAAATGCCGAAATTGAACAAAGTTTGCATAAACTTTGCATGGAGGGGCGGGTATGATTGGCTGTTCTAGCGGTGTTGCCTAAGCAACGCCGCGCAGCCTAAATATCATACCCGCAGAGGCTCCTTGTCAAGTTTATGCGGATGGATGAATAATTACTTAATTGCCGAAATCTGCATTTTTGGATTGCCAAATACACTTACACTCAGCTAAATGTGTAGGGATATGAATATAGGTATATTTGCCTTGGTTAACCTGGGTCAATACCCCATAATATGACAATTCGTCAATGATTCTGAGCATCTGCCTGTAGCTGACCATATTTTGGATTATTTTTTCATGTATCTGCTTCAAACTATACTTGCCCTGGTCATCGCCAATGAAATTATCCAGCCTTACATAACACAACAACCTAAACATAACTGCTTCTGTCGTCGGTTTTAAAACATTGTTTTCGATTATTTCCCTTATTTTTTTCCAATATATCTTCGTAAACCTGCCTTTTTCCTTTCGCTCTCTAGCAATCCTGCTCTTTTCAGCCATTCTGTATACTTTTTTCGCAAAAAATTCATTCTGTTGTTTAAGTGTTTCGTTTTCTTCTTGCAATGCTTGTAATGTATCAATATATGCCTGTTCGTTCATGAATATCTTCTCCTTTCTGATATATATTGACAACTTGTCAATATTTTTTTGCTACAAAAAGCACAACAGACAGGCGGCCTAATCGGCCAACCTGTCTAATTTTTTATATTAGCATATTTTCAGAAAATTGTCAAACAATTCGCCTGTTTCAAGTAATTCTTGAAGTTCTGGAGAGAGTTTTTGGAGTTGTTTATGTTCTTTGTAAGTTCGACGTGATAATCCAATATTTTCTGCAAGTTCTGCTTGAGTTTTAAATAGGCGATTATCGCCTAATTTTTCTGGTCTTCCTCGTTCAATTCCGTTGCTAATTTTTCTTGGGGTTTAAAATTATTTTCATCGTAAATTTTGCCTTGTCATCCCTAAATCATTAGCTAATTCTTGTTGTGTCTTAACTGTAACATTATGTTGCAGTTTTTCTGGTCTACCTTCTCTTACCCCTTGTGTTTTCAAGTTCCGATTATTGGAACTTGATTTTCTATCACCACCATGTTGACTAATTGGTCTTCAACACATACTCACCAAAATATCGCCATGATTCATTTTCATTCAGCATACCTATGCCAGGTAATACCACATGAGAGAATTCGCCAGTCCGGACGTGTCTACTGCCGAACAACCTAAGCGAATATCCCTGTGTATATCCTGGTGTGGGGTATATCGTGATGAATACTTTTTCCATATCTATACCTTGGTTTTGTAATATATACGTTACTGAACTAGCGATCCGGCGGGAAAAAGAATAGATTTTTTCATTGTCCTGTCTTTCATTCAGCCGAACCCATATGTGATAACCTCTACCTGATTCAACCATTAGCGGTAATATATTTTCCAATTTCAGGTAAATGTACACATATTCTGCTACTAGGTATGTTTCTTCTGGTGATATTCCCCTACTATCGATGTTGAAGCAAAGTATATCATTCGCATAATCGTCAAAATAACCGCATACATTGCCGTTTTGTTTTATATGATGCAATAGTAAATAGTCATATACCTGTTGGGATACATGCAGGCGGTATTTGTGAATGTTCTTCTTGAAGTCCACATAATCAACCACAACGCCTGCTTTTCGCATAATGTCTATAAAATCAAAGCCAAAATCATTTACTTCTAGTTTCAAAACATTCGGTTTCATGCATGAGTAAAATTTTTTCAACAACGCTAGTTTTTGTTCTATTGTAAACATTGTTTAATTCCCTCCCAATTCCCCGGCCGGAAAACTGTAACGCCTAATTGTTTAGCGAATTCGATATTTTCCATGTCGTCAATCAGGTAGTGTATCTGCCATAGCCTGCATACTTTTGCTTTTATGTCTGATGTATCTATTAGTAAATCATAATGTATGCCATGTTTGGCTAACCATTGCTTCGTTTCGATATAGCAATTCCTCAAATCCCTATATGTGAGTATTACCACACGCCAACCATTGGTGTTTAACCATTGCATGAATTCCTGTGCTCCTGGTGCAATATCAGCCAATATATACGCTTGTTTGTGTATTTCGCGAATTTTCGGGTAATACTTTTTCGGAATGTCGTCATAAAGCAATTTATCTTTTTTAGCGTATATCAATGCCTGATTATATTCGTTGTCATTTGTTGGTCGAAAAGTATTCAAAACTTCAGAAAAATTATTCAAAGTATCATCAATGTCAACGGCTATTGTTTTGTTCATTATTTTTGCTCCTTTCTATGTAAAAATAATAGATATTATACGAAAAACATAAATAATTATCTAATAAATGAATATAAACGTATATAATTCTTTTTAATCATGATTTTTACCGCTTGACTATTGACAAGTTATCTCCATTGTCCTTATAATAAAATCAAAAACAAGGGAGGTAAAAAAATGAAATACTTCATTAAACAGATGAATGCCGAGGGAAGCGACACATTCAATACTAAAGAGGATATGTTGGTTGCACTTCGGGAATTAGTCTATGATGGTGGTTGGTATGATTTATCGGTGAGTGATGAAAACGGTACAGAATACGAAATAGACATTGCTGTATATCCTAAATGACAAAGGGCGGCATAAAACCGCCCTTACACTATTTCAACCACCGTTTTTCCTTCCTGTTCAAATTCATTTGTATCAATCCTTTGCCAAGCTTCAATTACTTGTGCTATTACTTGTTCATGTATTTCTTTACTTATACAATACGCGACAAGGTAAAATCCTATTTGCGACTTCCTGCGAGGAAAACGCAGGAAATACTTGTTGCTGTCATCGGGATATTTCCCAAAAAGAACATCACGAATGACAATAGCGTTTTCAATCTCGATGTTCGCAATTGCAATAACACCAGGTAGTTTTTCTTGTTGTCTGTTCGCTTTCTTGAACATGACAGATGTAATTTTCATCATGTACCCGCTCCTTTTTTGGTTTTGTTCATGAAAAAAGGGTGTAAGTTGAAATTACACCCTGTCATTAAGTGGTGACCATCACTATTCACGCATTTTCTGCTCTATCTGTTTGAGTACATACTCAGGTAATTTCGTGCTAGGGTCAAGTATCATCTCCCCATATCGGCCATACTTAAACCTGATTTTATACTGGTCGCCTGCGTTGGTTTCTGCAAAAATATATTGTTCGTCAAAAGTGTCAACAAGCCTGAATGTTTTTAGTTTCTGTTTCTCTTTTTCAGCCCAATATGCCTTGGCCAATTCTTTCAGCTTGATTTTTGCACTCATTGGCAAGTCATAACCAGGTATTTCTATGTGATTATTTTCAGCCATGTAACTAACAGGGCCTAATACTTGACCATTTTTGAAATAAATAGTAACCATAGGCAATCCATATCCAGGATTGTCGCTGAATTCGGCATTGATGACTTCATACTGATTCTCCCATTTCTCGTAACAGGTAGGGCAGGTCAATAGTATCTGTCCATCTAGGAACCTATACCATAGACCTTGATTTTTTGGCGAGAATGCCTTACCACATTCAGAGCATTTCAATTCAAGCAATGTTCTTTGTTTTTGTTGAAACATGAAACATCTCTCCTTTTGATTTTGATAAAATATAAAAACCGCCTAACGACCCATGATTGGCGCAAAAGGCGGATTTTTTATTGGTTTAATATGCAATTGTTTACATAATTCTATAAATGATTGCTCATGTTTTGGATTGACAACAAAGGTATCATCAATCAGCCATATCGCTATTTGTGAGTCAGTTAATTCCCCTAATCTGTATTTGATTGATTTTTTGTCTGTTTCAGACTTTTTCGGCCTACCTCTTGGCATTGGTAACCTCCCTATCTGACATTCAGGACTTTTTCAAGTCCTACGGCCAAAACCTTTCGCAATTCACTTGCCAATTCTTCGTTTTCTTCCGCTAGTTCATCAATGTCGGCTTTTATCAGTTCCAGGTTTCTTACAACTTGACTAAGCATTGATACCGTTTCGGCAATGTCAGCCATGACGTGATGAACATATTCGTAGTAACCGCATGTATTTTTGATTGTATAGGTTTCATGTTTTTCCATAAGACTATTCCCCCTTGATTTTGGAAAATTTTGGTACCTGCAAACCCTTGAAAATACTGGCTTCGCAGGCATTGGTATTTGTGACAAAATGGCTTGTACGATAGATACCCTTAACCTGTGACAAAACCTAAAATATTGTCTGGAATTTTCCTTTGTCCTGCTTCAATCATTGCAAGTAATGACCTACTTATACCTAGCATTTTTGCCGCTTCTTCCTGCGTGAGATTGTTTTTTTCACGAAAAAACTTTACAGGATTATCGATACCTCTTAAACTAAATAAACCACCACAAGAACAAGTAAGACCATAACCGTCATAATACATTTTCGCCTGTTTAAAACATTCAGGACAGGTTAGGTTATACCGTTTATTGTCTTTGACGTTTTGCAGGACTTTTTCGTATTCTTCGTAATTAACCCATTGACCATGTTCTTTGTACCTTACCACCTGATACCAATATCCACAAATAGGACATTGTTTCGGATCGTTATGTTCGTGACCACATACCGGGCAAATAGATTGCATATACAATCACTCCTTTTGCAATTTTCATAATAATTAAGACCATACAGGAATAAAAAAAATCAGACCAATTCATCCGGTCTGCATCCTAAGACTTCCGCCAATGCCAATAGTATATCTTGCGTTGGCTTTATTTGTTCATTTTCAACTTTCGCGACATATGACTGACTAACACCTAACATTTTGGCTAAGTCGTGTTGAGTTAGCCCTTTTTGCATACGGAGAATTTTCATCTTGGTTAATTTTGGCATTATATTCACCCCCCTTTGAATAATAATAATTATTAACTAACAACCAAAATAAAAAAATCCAGGTCAATGCCTGGATAATTACTCCTTCAATTAGAGTAATCTGTAAAATCGGGCAAAAATGTAAGGTTTTTTTGTATCTGCTGAATTACCCTTCCCTGTTTAACGTATTTTCGGCCAAAAATATTACATTTTTTTGTTTGGCGAAACTACCCCTCCAAAATAAGTCAAAATTTTCGGCCAAAAATGTAAGGTTTTTTTGCCTGGTGAAAAAATACTTCCCTGAGATAGTGCAATACTAGGCAAAAATGTAAGGTTTTTTTGTATTTTTTATTTTTCGTCCATCATACACAAACATTTTAAGCTAAATGTCTACAACGAATTTAAAAACCCTTCCATAAAATAGTGTCATTTTCGGCCAAAAATTTAACCTTTTTTCCTAGGACTTTTGTCTTATTTTTATAGGACTTTTGTCTTATTTTTGTGGGAACGTCCAATCAACCCTGTCATACATAAGGTCATAATACACTATCATTTCATCACCATTTTTATCTATGATTCTCTTACCAGCAGGAAAAAGCGGGTAATCTTCTATCTTGATATAGTTAACATAAAAATTTTTCCCTATCCAATCCATGACGGCTTTTTCTTTTTCAATCATAGAACAACAGCCTCCTTGGCTAATACAGCCAATCCTTATTATCCAGGGGATTGTATCGGGAAAACTGTGTCTTTATTTCTTGGTCATTCAATTGTAAATATATGCGAGTGCTTTCTAGGTCAGCATGTCCTAGTATCTTTTGCAAAGAGAATATATCGCCGCCATTAAGCAGGTAGTTTTTTGCAAAGGTATGTCGCCATGTATGACAGGAAATTTTTTCGCCTTGTAGGTTTAGTTCATGTTTTAGTTTTTTAAACATACTTTCTAACGCTGATGAAGTCATTTTCTGCCCTGTCCTGGACGGAAAAACATAAGGACAATCAGGGTTTTTGTCGGCAAGATATTCCTGCCTGTGTTTCAAGTACTCAATCAAAATTCTTTTCATCGCTCTGCTGATAGGTACGAAACGTTCCTTCATGCCTTTGCCTTTCTGGATACGGATCAGGTCGGTGGTAATGTTAATGTCCTGTAGCTTAAGTTCGATTAGCTCGTTCATTCTGATGCCAGTACTGAAAAATAGCGATATTATGCATCTGTTGCGAATTTCATAAAATGTATCGCCTTTAAAAGCGTTAAGCATTTTCTTTATTTCAACAGCAGTAAATGTTCTAGGTATGTATTTGGCAATCCAAAAATGCAGATTTCGGCAATTAAGTAATTATTCATCCATCCGCATAAACTTGACAAGGAGCCTCTGCGGGTATGATATTTAGGCTGCGCGGCGTTGCTTAGGCAACACCGCTAGAACAGCCAATCATACCCGCCCCTCCATGCAAAGTTTATGCAAACTTTGTTCAATTTCGGCATTTTATACGTGCAGATTTCGGCAGCCAAACTATGCAAAATAAGTCTGCCATAAACATAGGTATTATTTTTTCAATCTTCGGCGGATTGACTTTTTTTATTGGATTGTTTTTGATTATTTCTTCTTTTTCAAGAAAATTTAAAAATGTTTTGATAGTGCGGTAATATCTATGTATTGTAATATTGCGCATTGTACCTAGGCTTTTCAGGTGGTTAAGAAATTCTCTTATTTGATAGGCGGTAATATCTTCTACATGATAGACTTCCATTTTCTCCATGAGAAAATCTAAAAATCTAGGTAATTCTGTTTTATAAGTCTGAATAGTCCTTGCTGTCACTCCTTCTGATTGTTTGCTCGAAAAGAACATTTTAGCCGCTAACGTAATTTCCATTTCCGCTGATAGTCAGCCTTTTTGAATTTATTTGCAATGTATTCACATATACATGCAATACAATTGGTTTACCAATGAGTTATAGACAGCAATAAATCGAAGCTGATGCTGTAAAAAAACAAAAATCTGAGATAGAATCGCTTCTACCTCAGATTTTATCTGCATCTGGAGCGGGCGACGGGACTCGAACCCGCGGCACTCGGCTTGGGAAGCCGATGCTCTACCAACTGAGCTACGCCCGCACGATATTGACTTTACTGGATTTGTTAAAATTTACCTCTTACTTTTTATCAAAAAATGCGCAATTATTGGGGTCCCAACGCTATTGAGTATATAGCAAAAATGCAGTATTGTCAAGGATTAGGAGGCATTTCCTACCCGCTTCCCAAGACAAAGTTTTACCTCATTTTATTGGTTTCGTAAGCATTTTTTATGTTTCCTAAAAGAAAAAGCGGGGTTATACACCCGTTTGCAAATACAGCCAAAATATTTTGGGAACGTGTGTCACGCGAGCAATTGGCGTCATACTATATAGCACAATATTTAATTCCCATAAAGGGGAGTAGCTAACGGATGTCGTATCCGTGAGTAGTATCGACACACTGGCGAAAGCCCGGTACTACTGGCAGCGCGACTGCTATAGCGAGACCTTTATTTCCAGCGTTGTGATTGGAAATAGGGGTCTCTTCTGATTTTCCCCCAAGAAATTCCGCAAGGTCTGTAGCCATCGCTGCCACGGTAGCTATTGACCATAGGCCCCAGTTCACAGGCCGAGAAAATATTTGGCCGCAATGATTTGGAAGGTTAACGCCCGTTGCAATCCCTAGTTTGGCTGACATGATTTGAACGAAAATCGCCATTAAGTTACTCCATAGAATAACCCATAAAAGGTTGTAGCCAAATTGCGTACCTCCGCTGATATTCGTGCCAAAATTACCGGGATCCATATAGGCAACACTGACAATGAACGCCGGGCCAAGGTACTTGAATAATCCTTTGGCCTTTGCTTTCATTTCCCTCGTCTCAGGTAGAATTTGAAGGGGTAGGTGCGAAGCAAGTTGTTCTTCTTTCATCCTCATCATCCTTTCGGTTTATAATCTACAATCGCCATTTATTCAAGTTAAAATAGGCTACCGGCGATAAGTAGCTGCTTTAAAGTATGAAGTACGTATGTAATTGGTGAATTGTATTTATTCCATTTATGTTGGACAAACCATAAAGCAAAAAGCCCCACACTGGTAAGTGTAAGGCTTCAAGCTATCCCACCGAGGTTTATTCAAATTCGAAATGTTTTAACAAAACTCTTATATCATTAATTTGACCCGCATTCTCACCCTTTTCTTCATATAAATAATGCAGCCTACCAGTGAAATAACAATGGTAGGCTTTCTCTTTAAACGCTAGTCCCGTGATCTGGTTTTCTAGCGTGCTTATAAACCAAATTGGCTTATAATCCCATTAGAAAAGGCATCCGCCATCATCAATGCTTGTTTCTCGATTTGATTAAAAATCTCGATACTATTTGTGTAATTTTTGCTAAGCATAGCAACAGCCTCTTCTTTGGTTAATGCCAGGTGCTCATACCACATACTCCTCATATGTTTAACGGACCAGTAAGGATTAATATGTCTTAGGAAGTAAACGATCTCGTCCGCGTTTGCATACCATCGCTTCTCCGCATCTGCCGCCGCCTTGGTATTTCCATCCTTGGCCGCCTTCACAAGCTCTGCGGCAATAACCAGATGGTCTCTTATCAGTCGCTCAAACTCGCATGCAATTTCTTTTCCGTAAAAACGGCGAAATAACCTCGCGAAATCAGGGGCATTACGCAGAAGCCGCTTGGTAGTCGCCTCCAAATCGGGCAAATTGAATACAATCCCCATAATAACCATTCTCGTCCAATAAATATGCTGTTCCCAAAGCAGACGGAAACAGTCCCTTAGGTGTACTTGTGCTTCGCTAAGCATACATTCGTTATCGCTAAAAGATGCTGGGTCTTCATAATAATGTCCAGACAAATAGGTCCCCCCCCTTTTAATGTCGTTCTGCTACATAATATGCGGTCGATTAGAATAAGGCGACTTCACTGGAGACCTACTTGGGCAGCGGAAACTTTATTTAGTTATTTCCATTCGATAATTCTCCGCTTGGGACATTGGTTGGCGTCTCCGTCCGGAGCGGCGTCACGTTGCTTAGTGCGCAGGGAATTCTCGGTCGCCGACTGAATTACCCCACTATCTACTTAGATAACTGCAGCAAGGGCGGTAGAGACAAGATTCCTCAAGTACGATACTCCCCCTCGGTAACGTTGGGCATCACTACGTTAGCGCCGCTTCTAAGAGCAATAATCCGCCCATTCGGGTCCAGCTATTTTCATCTTCCAGTCTGGTATCATTATTGCCAGGCATAAAAGAAATTAGTTTATGTGATTACGATCCTACACCCGCATTTGACATTCTTGGCTGAGCGGGCAAGAACATTAGCCGGAAAAAGCGGTATCCTACAATAGCAATCCCGGCTAAAACAATCGCAGCGGCGAAAACCTGCCATGCAGCCAAGTCGCCGTCAGGAATACTGCCTGGCATCAGCGGCGTTTCCTGTCCACCCAAAACAAAGTTCAGCCGCAGAGCGTACACACCAATAACGGACATCAGACCGGCAAGAACTGGTGACAGCGTACTTTTCTTAGCCCATATGAGCAGCAGCATAGGCAGAACCAATCCCATTATTATTTGGATCCAGATAAACTGTATATGCCTTGGACCCCAAACTAGATGCATTACCGTTTCCCGCGCCCCAACAGAAGCCAGCGTAAGTACGATAAGGTGGAAAGTGATGAGCATAGCTTCGGTCACTACTAAGAAAAGTTTCAGCTCACCAAGAACCTCTAAGGCCGTTTCGGCGTCCCTCTCCCCCCGGTTGGGAAACGTATGAAGAAGAACAGTCAAAACAGCAGCAGCGCAAACTAAGCCAGAAACAAGAAACAGAACAGGAACAATGGCGGAATTCCACAAAGGCCGGCCCGGAACTACACCAATAAGCATCCCGGTATAAGTTCCCAGCGCCAACGCCAGCCCTGTCCCAAATAATAGAATTTTGTTACTTACAGTTTCGTTTTTCCAACATTTCCAACCATACCAGAACGATACGGGACCGTAAAGGGAAACGATCCACGTGCCCCAAGCCATTAAGGACATTGGATTAAAATTGAAAAGCAACATAAAAAACCGTTCGGGTGAGGCGAGATCGGCGATAAGGACAAGCGGCGCGGGAGCAAATGCCACCGCCGCTAAAACGGCAGCCGGCTTTACCAGTGAGCGCATTTTCTCCCACTTAAAGACGCTGGCGAGAGAGGAAATCAGAAACAGTCCGGCACTAAGTCCGGCTAAGAAAAAATACAGAACAATCAGCACGCCAAAAGACTGCTGTTGAGTCACGGCGTTTAATACGGTCGCCCCCATATCTACCGCCCCCCTTTTGCTATACGGAGCTTGGCGGGATCAAGCTGTATACCGTCAAGTCCGTGGTAATAAACACAAGGTTTGGTGCCCAGTTCGGCCTTCAACGTCTGATGGCTTCGACTCTTAAGCATGCGGCTTACATCACTGTTTGGATCGTTGATGTCGCCGAAATAGCGGGCCTGCCCCACGCAGGTGCTAACGCAAGCCGGCATTATGCCGGCCTCAACCCGGTGATAACAGAACGTGCATTTTGCCGCCACTTTTTGGACGGGGTCTATAAACCTGGCATCATATGGGCACGCCGCGAGGCAATAACGGCACCCGACACATTTGCCTGCATCAATCTGAACTGTGCCATCAATAGTCCTATAGGTCGCGCCTGTAGGACATACCTTTAAGCACGGCGCTTCCTCGCAGTGGTTGCAGAGTCGCGGGAGCTTTAAACTGCGCACGTTGGGATATTTGCCTGCCTCGTATTCTGTCACCCATGACCGGTGAACTCCCCTGGGAACCATGTTTTCATGCTTGCACACGACTGTGCAAGCATGACAGCCAATACATTTATTCAAATCAATGACCATTGCGTACTGTCGTTTGCTCAATGCACTTCACCCCTTACTCGCCTGGAATTGGCCATTCTACCGGCATCCAACGATGTGAATTCGGCCAATAGAGCCGTCAAAGCGGCATAAAATTCCCCCCCTGTTTTGGCCAGGGCTGCGGCATAATCCGGTAGCCAGCTCAAAAGATGTTCCCTAAGGAACTGAGACTGCAAGCCCTGCCAGCCTTCGCTTTCAGCCTCCGCTACGCTCTCTCCCTTCGTGAGAAACGCCATGAAGGCAAGTTGAAAACCAATATGATCAGGAACGGCAACCTCTTTTAAGGGAGGAAAAATCTCCAGGCTTCGCGGCTCAAACCCCAGTGTCTCATAACAAGCGGCACAATGAACGGCATCTTCACTCCATAATGTATTGTATTTAATGGCTGATTCAAAGGGAGGAACGTATTTGCCGCTACAAGGGACAAAGAAATGATCGTAATATTCCTGCTGGAGCGCCTGTAAGGCGCTTGCGGAACTCGCGGCTGCCGCACTGCGCTCTGCGGCGAGTTCGGCAAGCCGCTTGCTGATGGGTGAATCAATAATTTTTGTGATTTCCTCGGTAAAAATCATAAAATCCCGAAGTGATTCAACTGTGGGAAGCTTAGTATACGTAGAGGCGAATATTTCATAAATGGCGCTTCGTTCACCGGCACTAAGCATTATCTTCACCTCACTCGGCCGGCTCAATCCGCACACGGATGCCGTTCCGTCCGTGCGTGCCGCTTGATACTTCCGTCAGACCAAAAGGCTTGGGCAGTGACGGATCAGCGAGTCCAAGAGGATTGGACGCAATCCCGGTTCTCCGCACGGGGTCGCCTTTGACCTCTTTACCTCCAATAACATGTGTCCGCCCGCCATACTCCCACTTCCCATATCCGAAGTGAATAGCAGCTGTACCGCGGGCAACGCCCTCGCGCACCCTCAGGATGCCAACAGCCTGGTTAGTTGGCGAAATCACCTTCACCTTCTGGCCATCCTTCAGACCATGCTTTGCCGCGTCGGCGCTGTTGATTTCAACATAGTTGGTCGGGCCGAGCTCCTGCAGCGTCGGGCAATTGGACAGCATGGACACTCCCCTGAGCTTGGCTTTTGCCGAGGAGATCCGGAAAGGCCAGTCTTTTGTGGGGTATACATCATCAACCTTCCGGCCGTCGGCAAGCATCTCTTCAGTCCAAACCGGCACTCCTTCAAAATATTTGCCGGTAATGCTGTTTTTGCTTGTAGCCATGAGCTCGCTATAGAAGCAGAGTTTTACCGGCGCGCCGTAGCGCATCTTGTTACCGTCGTGATAACGGTCATCAGGCTCGAATCGCCCGCCTCTGGCCAACACGTACCCTACCTTTTTCCACTCTTCCGGCTTTATAGAATCGCGCCATTCACTGATAGCGCTTTCCATATCGGCAATCGCCCATTCTTCGCTCGATATGTCAGGTACGGGATTCTCATCATAAGCCATATTAGCCACGGCTTTAAGATAGAAATCCTCCCGCTTGTCAAGCGGCCAGAGCTTTCCGTCCGCATCGGCTATGGCATCCTTGCCAAAGCCCGGCAATCCCAACTTCTTCGCTACATCAATAATAAAGGCTTCCATACTCATAGGCTGGGATGATCCCTTGGGCGTCAGAGGTTTTATCACCGGCCAGCGCACAGCCGTCATTTTCGTATTAATCTGGGCTCGAACCGGTACCATTGCCCATTGCTCGTAAAAACTTGTATCGGGAACAACGTAGTCGGCCATGGCCGTTGTTTCCCCCATAACAATATCAATGCTAATGAACAGCGGTATATTTTCCGTCTTGCGCAGTTCCTTTATCATTTCTTCCCGGTATAGAGAAGGGGTCGAGTATAACGGATTGGCATAGCAGTTTACATAAATTTTGCACTGGTAGGGATAACGGTGGATGGCTGAAAACAGTGCTTGCCCGTCTAAAGAAAAGCCGACTGGATGCCACGGCAGTTTAGATGGATATGGATTTTGCCCTTTTGCGACTTTATTTTTATATTCCGTCGTCTTTTCATAGGGGAATCTTTCTCGGCTGATCATCACGCCTGACGGCTTGACCATTCCGGCAAAACTCTGCAGATTGTAGCGGGGTCCCGGAGTATAATGCTTGTAACCCGGGCCGTTTATTGCCATGCCTCCTTTGGTATTGTACGCCCCCATTAACGCCGGAAGCATCCAAAGAGCAACGGTAAACGGCAAGCTGTTGACGGAAACAGTGCCTGCGAGCGAATCTGTACCTACACGCGGCCCGTGGGAGGAAAATTCATTGGCAATGGCAATAATCTGCTCAGGCGGAACCTCGCATATTTTTGCATATTCTTCGATGGTATGCTTAAAGACGCCGTCGCGCAGCAAAGATAAAGCAGTAGCCACCTTGACAGGTCCCTGCGGACTGTCTACCGTTCCCTGGAAAAAGAGTTCGCCCGCTATAGCGGCAGTATGCAGCACAGGACTTTTCGACGACTTATCAATAACGATGAACCCTTCACCCGATAATCCAATATCGTGAGGACGGAGGAACTTTCTGTAGCTCGGGTGTCCGGGATCGGTAACAACCAGGTGGGTAGCGTTGCTATAGCTGTTATAACCCATAGCTTTTGCCGCATCAAGATGCGAACATTCTAAATAACTGGCATTATATTTGTGGTTCTCTAAAATCCAGCGCATAATGCCCAAAACAAATGCGCCGTCCGTTGATGGTTTAACGGGTATCCACTGGGTTTTTCCAGGAACATCGGTACCCCCTTGCATTACGGGATCCACCACGGCTATCTTAAGACGGCCCGAATTGGCGCCAAGAACAGTTTTTCTCGCAAGGGCCTGGAAGCTAAAACCGCTGTGCCCGGGGTAAGCGCCCTCATATATACAAAATTCGGCGCCTTGAAGATCAGGCTTATATGGCAACCCTGGGCCGCCGTCAAATAGGACCTGCCACGCAGGTCTCCACGCACCCCCTCAAGTGCCGGTATGGCCGTAAAAATTCGGTGACCCAAAGCTGTTTAGAACAAACCGCATAGCAAAGTTAACCCTGCCGTACGATCCACCGGAGTTCCATACCAAACCGTTGGCTTTGGGTCCCATTTCCGGGGCTTCGGGATTGATCGGAGTTTTTAGGTCTCTGACCTGGCGGAATCCCTCGATATGCGTATTGTCCCCCGCCTCTTTAAACAGCTGGCCGCCTTCAACGGTTTCCGTGATAAGCTCATCCCAGGTGATAGGCTTCCACTTTCCTTCGCCCCTGTTGCCTGTGCGTTTAAGGGGAGTAAGTATCCGCAGAGGATCGTAAACCTGCTCATAAGTTGCATTGCCACGAGCGCATAAGGTAGCTCGGTGCTTATGACCGAGATCCTTATTTAAGCTAAATGACTGATAGGCTGCCGTAAGCGGCGCCTCATAAGGAAGCGTTGGCTCCGCGCATTTTGGGCTATAAGGATTGCCAGCCACCCGCAGAATTTTTCCGCTTTTTTTGTCAATTTTTACTCTGTTGCCACACGAGCTGTAGCATCCCATACAGACACTATGCCGCATTACAATATCGGGATTAACTTCAACAGCGCCTGTTTCCGGATTAACCCTTGCCTCAAGCGGCTGACCGCCAAACCGCCTGTTCTCAGGAAACGAAGCAGGTGGCAAAGCAGCCCGGCCCGCGCGTTCAATACCAATGCCGAGGGCCGTAGAACCGGTCACCAAAGCGGCAAGTTTAATAAATTCTCTTCGCTTCAAGCTCACATCTCCTCTCACTTGAGTTTTCCGGCCGAATGTCCGGCGCGTATTTATAATTGCAAGTTCCGTGCCATAGACCTTTTTGCGTTCCCGTTAGCCTTGCCAAGCGCTAGATGTTTTATTTTTTGACAAAATAACAAAACCACTTGTCAAGTTGACAAGTGGTCACTCTGCTCCGGCGGGGTAAGCCCGTAATATTCAATCTTTCGGTACAGAGTCCGAAGAGCTATGCCAAGGAGTTCGGCCGCTTTCGGCTTATCCCATTTTACCTGACGCAGCACCCGGTTTATATGCTCCCTTTCCACAGATTCCAATTTCAAATCCTGACACGCCGATTCCCATGGATAATAAAGATCCTCTTTTTGTATCACACTCCCTCGGGACAGCAGAACTCCCCGTTCCAAAATATTGACAAGCTCCCGAACATTTCCCGGGTAATCATACGCCATAAGATACTCCATAGCTTCCCTGCTTAATTCCTTTGGACCGTGATAAAAACGGTTATTTAAAAAGTAAGAAACTAATAGGGGGATGTCCTCACGTCGTTCGCGCAGAGGGGGAACAGGCAGGGAAACTACGTTCAGCCTGTAATACAAATCCTTGCGAAATTTACCTGCAGCCACCATCTCCTTTAAATCACGGTTGGTTGCCGCCACAACGCGCACCTGTACGTGCCTTACGGCTGGATCGCCAACCCGTCGAAACTCCCCTGTTTCAAGAAACCGGAGCAGCTTTACCTGCAGGGAAATATCTAGCTCAGCGATTTCATCAAGAAACAGGGTGCCCCGATGAGCCAGTTCCACTAGCCCCTGCTTTGCCGTATGTGCTCCGGTAAATGCCCCTTTTACATGGCCGAATAACTCGCTTTCAGCCAAGTGCGCCGGCAGCGTCCCCACGTTAAGGGGAATAAAAGGCTGATCGGCACGGCGGCTCCAAAAATGCAACGCCTGTGCAACCAGTTCCTTTCCCGTTCCGCTTTCCCCTAAAACCAACACTGGTGAATCGCTGTCCGCCACCCTTTTGATCATTTCCGTCAACCAAAGCATGGAGGAGCTTTTGCCAATCAGGGGGCGATTGCCAATATGAGTTTTCTGAGCGGCCGCAAGCCCGATGCTCTTTTTTATCAGGCGTCCCTTTTCAGCGGCTTTTTGCAGGGTCAACTCAAGCTTCGCCGGTTCCACTGGCTTGGTGAGGTAATCGTAGGCTCCCCTCTTCATTGCCTCAATAGCGGTCTCAATGTCTCCATGGCCTGTTAGCATGACTACCTCGAGTGTCGGCTGCACTTCTTTAGCTTTCGCCAGGAGGTCTAGACCGTCCAGTTCAGGCATTTTGATATCAAACAGCGCGACGTCAAAACTTTTCGCCGCCACCGCCTTAAGAGCTTCAATAGGGGAACTAAAGGCGAATACTTCATGTCCCTGGCGGCTGAGCCGTTTTTGCAGCAGCTGAATGAAGGACATTTCATCATCAGCTATTAGAATGCGATAAGGTTCCATCCTCCACCTCTGTTACCGGCAGTTCAATCACCATTTTGGTTCCCTGCCCTTCCTGGCTTTCCGCATAAATATGTCCCTTAAGTTTGGAAATTATCCCGTAACATACCGATAATCCCAAGCCCGTTCCCTGGCCGAAGGGCTTTGTGGTATAGAAAGGTTCAAAAATCTGCCGGAGTTTATCCTGCGGTATGCCGTGCCCGGTATCAGCGAAAACAAGGCGCAGAATTCTATTTTCGCCTCTATCCAGGCATTCCGCCGAAACGTTGATTTTACCACCTAAGGGCATAGCATCAAGCGCATTGGTAAGGATATTCAGAAAGACCTGCTGAAGTTGTGATGCACTTGCCCGAATTGCCGGCAAAGGCTTGACAATATCCGTTGTCATTTCAACGCCTTGTTTGCGGAAGCGATAGCGGATTAACGGCAGTACATCTGACAATAGTCGTTCGATCAGGACTGCCTCCACTCTGTCCGACTGCGGCCGGGCAAAATTCAACAGGCTTTCGGTAATGGTAGCGGCCCGAGATATCTGTTCTTTCATGTCTTGTAGGTAAAACTCAAATTCCCCTTCTTGTTCAAGCCGGGCCGCTCCCTCCAAACGAAGCCGTTCCAGCAGATCCGTCACATAAAAAGATAGAGTGTTTACTGGGTTATTGATTTCATGGGCGACTCCGGCGGCAAGCAACCCAATAGCGGCCATTTTCTCCGTCTGATACATAGAAACCTCCAGTTCTCTACGGCGGCGCAGTTCAGACGTCATGGCGTTAAATGCCTCAACAACCTGACCCAGCTCATCATTCCCCTGGCTTGGGATGCGATAGTCCAAATCTCCGCTAGACACGCGGCTGACCCCTTCAGACAAGGCATTCAGCGACCTGGTAAAAATAAAAGCAAAAAATACGCTGATGGCAACGGCTGCAATCATTACAGCAACCATCGCAGCGGCCAGCTTAAAGATAAGATCCCACAGCGGGCCATAGACCGTGGCTGTAGGCTGCTCAATAATAACGCCCCAGTCGGTTCCCCGCACTCTGGTATATACGCCGAGCACTTCCTGTCCGGTATATGAAACATACCGCATCGGAGTTGGAACAGCCCCTTCCCCCCGGCCTTTTAGCAGTTCCTGGACGGCAAGGCTGTCCATGACAGATTGGCCGCGAACCACTTGGCCAAAGTCTTCGTGCCCAATCAAGAAGCCCTTTTCATCGACAAGAAAAATATACCCTCCGCCGCCAATCGGCATTGAAGCAATTCGTTCCATTACGCTCCGCAAGGATACCTGCGCGATAAGTCCGCCCAAACTCCCTTTTTCCGATTGACCAAATATAGGAACAGCCATGGTAAAAACTACGTTGTTATCCTTTTCCAGTCTTGCTGCCCCAACGTAGGATTTTCCCTGGAGCGACTCATAGACACCCGGTTTGAGTGCAACCTGGCGCAAGTCATTAGGGCCGACAGCATACCTGCGGGAAACCTTGGTTAGCTCTTGTCCTTCTTTGTTAACTACTGCCAACTCTTCAATATAGGGGTAACGGTTTATGATCGTATAAAGAAGCCTCTCCTTTACAGCTTTTTCGTCAGTAAGCAGGCGATTCGATTCAGCCATCGCCATAGTCTCAAGCGACGTGCGAAGCGTACTGACGAGTTCAGCTGTATCATTAGCTACTCTCATGGCAACCATGGAATGGTTTTTATTGATAGAGCTTTCGAGATCGCTCCTGGCCGTCTTCATGCTGTAAAGACCCAGTAGCAGGATCGGCAGTATCGACATAGTGATACCAAAGGCGAGCAGCCGGAACTTTATACTAACGAACCACTTGCCGCTAAAAACGAATGGTTCTTTCATACTATTACTTCGCCGCCGTTCATTCGATATACTTAGTCACAAAGGGAAGAGTGGAATGGTTTATCTGAATGCCAAGTTTCTTTGCCGTTCGGGTGTTTAAATGAAACTCGAGGCGAGCGGGAGATTCCACCGGAATATTGGCTGGCTCCTGATTTCGCAAAATATTGCTCACTATCCGGGCCGCCTGCCGGCCTTCCTCTTTGTAAGGCAGCCCGTATGAAGCCAGCAGCCCTTTCTGAGTCTGTTGCTCGCTTACGCCCATAACCGGAATTTTCTCAGCTATGCTCCAGTCCGCCAGGCACTCGGACATAGCCTCAAAAAGCAGGCTGCACATTAGGAGAACGCCGTCAGTCCACCCCTTCTCCTTTTCCAGCGCCGCCATTACTTCCTGGGAAGTGGTAACTGAAATAAGTTTCATGGTTACATTAAATTTTTCCGCCGCTTCATACAAGTACGCGGCGCTCGGGCCAATTGGCGTGGAGTGCGGGTTGTAAAGAACAAGGACCTGCCTAATTTCCGGGACAAGCCGTTTCAAGTATTCAAGCCGTTTGCCTGATAGCTGTACATAATGGCTGTCTACGCCGGTTACATTGCAGCCTGGATTGACGGTATCTTTGACAATCCCCATCTCGACTGAGCAGCCCACCCCGACAAATACTACGGGTACCTGTACTGCCTCTGTTGCTTCCTTCGCAGCGAAAGTTTCAAACGTTCCGGTGGTCACAATTACGTCGACTTTGTCGGTAACCAGCTCCTTTGCCAGCTTAGGTAGCAGGGAAACATTATTTCCCGCATTTTTTACGATGATTGACACATCCTTCCCTTCCACAAAACCGTAATGAGGAAGGCCAACCCGCAATCCTTCCAACTTGGGGAGCCGCAAATCGCTGGCGACAAGTACGCCAATCTTTTTAGGTTGGTTTGCCGACGCCCCTTGTCCTGCAAAATAAAAAACCATCATGATTATAACGGTTGCAGCCAACCCAAACCATGCGAAAATTCTCATAACATAAACCTCATCAATTGAACAATTTGTTTAAATCATGTATACAACCTTTTAGCCAACAGTCCTTCCGTAAAAACTGAAAATTTACTGAAAATTTAATGAAGACTACAAGCCTCATGAGGTAAAATTTCCCTGGCACAAAAAAACGGCGGACTATCCGCCGTTTTCTATTACCCTATCTTCTTTTTCTGTCGGTAACCGTACCCGGCTGAAACTTTGCGCCCGATCCCGTTAATCTTACCGGTAATACAAGACCGGCAGCGCGCGGGAGTGTCGTTGATGCAGATCTTGCCGGGATAAATGGCATATAATTGGCGATACTCCCCTTCGGTAACGTTGGGCATAACGACATTGGCGCCGCTTCTAAGAGCAATAATCCGCCCATTCGGGTCCAGCGATTCCATAGCCGTAGTAGCCGGTATGTTGATGTCCGGCATTAGGAGCCGGGTAATCGCCATAACTTTTAGGCTGAGCGTAAACGTGCCGCCTTTTTCGCCATGGAGGGGAGTGTCCGGATTGGGGATGAACGGCCCGACGCCAATCATGTCGGCATCGATCTCTTTAAAAAAGAGAATATCGTCAGCAAGCGATTCAAGGCTTTGCCCGGGCAGTCCTACCAGACAGCCTGTACCAACCTCGTAGCCAAGTTCTTTTAAATCACGCAAGCACCGCATTCTGTTTTCAAAACTCATCCCCGGGTCCAACGCCTCATAGAGAGCTTTGTCAGTCGTCTCAATCCGCAGCAGATACCGATCGGCTCCCGCCTCCTTGTAAGCCGCGTATTCTTCCCGGGTCTTTTCGCCGATACTAAGCGTCAGGGCCATGTCCAAGGCCTTGATTTCGCGGATAATATGCTGCATCGTTGGTACATCAAACGAACTGTCTTCGCCGGATTGCAGTACTATCGTTTTGTAGCCGTAAGACTTGGCTTTGCGGGCAAAATCAATAATCTGCTCGACTGTCAGCCGGTATCTTTTTAGCCTATGATTGTCGCGTCTCAGCCCACAGTACAAGCAATTTTGCTTACATATATTGGAAAATTCAATTAAGCCCCGCAGATGGACTTCATCGCCCACAAACCTCTTGCGCACCCGGTCGGCCGCCGCAAACAGCTCCTGATTATACTCATCGGTCGCCAAGAGTTTAACGATTTCGTCCTTGGATAAATCGTGATTCTGTTCCGCTTTCGCTATAATATTCAGCAAACTCCCTCGCCCTCCGGCTCCAGTTTTGAAAGAGAAAAAATTTCTTTTAATATCAATTTTATTATAATCGGTGATCCGGCTTATGACCAGATGCCGTCTCTATATTCATAAACAAATAATAGCAGCCATCCCACCTACAGCCAGCGCAACCCCTTGGGATAATGGTTTTTCAGGCAATCCGCGCTCTGCTTGCCCCACCCGAGGGGATAACCGTCGACAGTCACGAGCGTCCACCCTTTTTCGCCCTGGCGAGGCAGCGCTTCGCCCCGCAGATAGCGCCGAACCGCATCGCTATCGGCGGAAAAGTCGGCCGTGAGGCGGACATCCTTGGCGGTAAGAGCAACAGCAAGGGCATGCGCCGGTTCAAACCGGTTTTTCGCCAGCACGCCCAAATGCCAGCCGGGCCGAAGAACCCTAAGCCCAGCGAGCGGCGGCGTGCCCGGTGGCAGCAGATAAAGATGATCGCCAAACAGCCGCAGATCGCCTTCCGGCACGGTGGTCAGGAATTCCCGGCAAAAAGCAAGATAGTCTTTTAAGCGCGAGTCGGCGCGGCGTTTGTCGTCTTGGCGGACAGGCCGGACACCGGCCGCTTCACTTTCCCCCCGTTTGCGCAGCAGGGCAATGAAATGGCCTTCGCCCCGGAGCTTGTGCGGCCACAGGCGCACAGCACCGGCAAGGTCGGCGTGGCCGCCGCCCCAGGCCGGCACGGCAGGAGCAAAGCCATGGTCATGCGGCAGCGGCACTACCGCCAAATCCCGGTAGGTAGCCAGCAGCCAGGCGATAATTTCTTCGTTTTCCTCCGGGGCAAACGTGCAGGTAGAATAGAGCAGCCAACCGCCATCCTTCAGCATTTTCACCGCGTTTGCTAAAATCTCTCGCTGCCGGGCGGCGCACTGGCGTGGCGCATCGGCCGTCCACTCCTGGCAGGCATCCGCATTCTTGCGGAACATGCCTTCACCCGAGCAGGGCGCATCCACCAAAATCCGGTCAAAAAAGGCGGGGAACCGCTCGGCCAGCCGTAGTGGCGTTTCGTTCGTCACGATACAGTTTTTTATGCCAAGCCGTTCGATGTTTTCGGACAGAATTTTGGCCCGGGCCGGATGGACTTCATTAGCAATAAGCAGGCCCTGCCCCTGCATGAGGGCCGCCAGGTGCGTCGCCTTGCCGCCCGGCGCGGCCGCCAAATCCAAGACAACTTCTCCCGGCTGCGGCGCCAGGAGCGGTGCCGCAGCCATGGCGCTCGGCTCCTGAATATAATATAAACCGGCAGCATGGTAAGGGTGTTTGCCCGGCCGCTCCTCTTCGGCGCAGTAAAACCCGTCGGCCGTCCAGGGCACGGGCGTCAGGGCAAACGGCGCCAGGCTAACCAGTTCGGCCGGCGTAATTTTCAGGGTGTTTACCCTCAGGCCATAAGTGCGAGGCTCTTCGTAGCTTTGGTAAAAAGCGGCGAACTCATCTGCCAGCAAGGCCTGCATCCGCTGGCAAAAGGCCGCAGGTAGATCGTGTTCCATAGAACCTCCTTAGCGTCAGGCGGACTATCTAAAGGGATTATAGCCGCTGAGGCTGACTTGCGCAAGCACCACCAATACGCGTGCCATATGAAAAAACGGCGGGGGCTACTGCACCCAGCCGTTTAAGAGATAGTGCCACTTGCGGGCGATGCGCACATGACGTTTGAGGTCTTCGGCCAGCCGGCGCTGCTGGTTGCGGCTGAGCCCGGCCCAGGCGTAATAGCCGGTGTAGCGGGCCACTACTTCCGCCACGTCGCCGTCGGTATATCCCAGGCGTTTGAGATGGGCGATGTCCAGGGCAATGCGCTCTTGATAGTCCATACCATCATCCTTTGCGGCGTTTGTTACGGTTAGTGTCACCGAAAACTGCCGCCCGCTCTCGCCGCCCGTTCAGGTACTTTTTGGCAACAAAAACCGCAGCGCCCGCATACACTATAATAAGGCGGTGAGAGGATGGTTGTGTTTATTGATGAGATTGGCCAGCTCATTGAAAAGACCCGCAAAGCCCATGAAACAGGCGCCATTCAGGGCATCATTGTTATTACCGTAGACTATGACGGTACGCTGCATGCGGTATGCAGCGATAACCTGTCATACCTGGAACGGATTGGCCTTCTGGAAGTAGCCAAACAAGCCGTTCACGCCGAATCGCTGATAATGGAGTAGCCGCCCCAAAAGGGCGGTTATTTACTAGCAGCAAGCAGGGCCATCACTTCGGCGTCTGTCGTCTGAGCAAAGTCCTCGTAATACATACCGACCGCCATAAAATCTTCAGGCTGCAGCGGACAGATAAAATCATCGACCAGTTCGCCCAGCTCGCAGACAATGTCAGGCGGCGCAACCGGCACGGCAATGACGAGCCGCACCGGCCCAAGCGACTTCAGCCACCGAATAGCGGCGCGAATGGTATAACCGGTAGCGATGCCGTCATCGACGATGACGGCGGTTCGGCCGGATACGGCCGGCGGCGCGGCTGTGCCGGTATAGGTTTTTAGGCGGCGCTCGATCTCGGCATGGGCTCGCTCTGTCGCGTGCTTTATATATGCCTGATCTATCCCGTGAGCGGCAATCAGTGCGTTATCAAGCACGGCGGCGCCATCCGGCATCACCGCGCCAATAGCCACTTCGTCGTTGTGCGGATGGCCGATTTTGCGCGTCACCAGGACTTGGATGGGGACATGCAGCCGCCTGGCGATCGGCGCCGCAACGGCTACGCCGCCCCGGGGGATGGCCAGTAGGGTAGGATGTACCAAAGATAGTTTTTCCAGCCGGTCAGCCAACGCTTCCCCGGCCGCCTTACGGTCACGGTACATGCTATCACCTCTCGCTTATCGGTACTCTTTATCAATAATGGCCCGAAACTCGGCCCGGGCTGCCGCAAACCGCTGCTCCGCCAGGCGCCGGGCCTTAGCATCGGCCGGATTATCGGCGGCGTCGGCCGCATACTTGCACCAGGCTTCGGCAAGGTCCAGGGCATAGACGAAGTCTTCCGCCAAGGCGCCCTTATAAAACAGGGCAGCGTGTTTTAACCGGTTAAATTCATACTGCCCCTCCCAATAAATGTCCGCGGCCCGGCCTGGCGACCGCGCCTGGAGCGCGGCCCCCTCGCGGGCGATACGTTCCATGAGCGCCAGCATTGCGCCAGCGCTTTCATCGGCGAAAGCATTGTCTTCGTCTGTATAAGTATATGGCGTCAACCGGTAAAGGTAGCCGGCGGCCGTAAGGAGAACCATTATTATCAGCAAACTCACGATAAACCGGCCCACAGGCCCACCGCCTTTGTCTGATAAGATCACCTATAGCATCTGCATTCGGGCCGCCGGCTAATTCGTGGTATTTTTCGCTAAAAAATAGTCCCGGGTCACAACGTGTAACCCGGGGTGCAAAAAACCGCTCCTCGCATGAGGAGCGGCCGAGGTGGTGCCTCAGGGCGGAATCGAACCGCCGACACGAGGATTTTCAGTCCTCTGCTCTACCAACTGAGCTACCGAGGCATATATGGCGACCCCGATGGGACTTGAACCCACGATCTCCGCCGTGACAGGGCGGCATGTTAACCACTACACCACGGGGCCATAGACGAGTTGGTGACCCGTAGGGGATTCGAACCCCTGTTACCGCCGTGAAAGGGCGGTGTCTTAACCGCTTGACCAACGGGCCTTGTATGGTTGATATCAGAAGGACGAATAAACTCTGGCATCTTGCGTCAACACCCGAGCATACCGCGAAAATTATTATAACCCAATCCGTCACATTTGGCAATACCTTATGTAAAAATATCACATGTCAGTGACAACTCTGTTTTTCTGTTTCGGAATTTTTCCCGGTAAGCTCGGTCTCTTTACCTGTTTGATTTCCGCCACAGCAGCCAGATTTATGACCATTTGATTTACTTGAGCCATGGCTATGTCCGCCGCAGCATCCTCCAAACCGCATCATTAAAAACATTACACCAAAGATGAGCCCATACTGTATGATATCCTGCCATTCCATGTGACAGCCCTCCTTATTTGCTGTTTGACTATAATATAACAGAAAAACTTGAAAAACTTATGAAGAATATTTGTTTTTATTGTGAACTTTTACTATATCCGCTTATTTTATTTTGCGCCGTATTATAAAAACGGCCGGACAACCCTCTACCTGAAAGGTTATCCGGCTGTTTTTACCCTTGCCCTATTAACCGTGATGGCTGGAGTGCTCGTTTCCGCCTTGCGGTGCATCTGCCGGCGGCTTTTGTTGCTCTTGGCTGGTAGTTTGATCAGCAGTCTGGGCGGCGGCAAATACCGGCGTCAGCGTAGGACTCACGACCGCACCAAAGACAAAGGCAGCCACCAGAGCAGCAAATAGAGTTTTGGTAATCCTCTTCATTGCAATTCCTCCCACTTGCGTAATTGAGCCGTTCTAAGTATATACTAGCAAACGAATTTGGATTTTTAATGAAAAAATTATGAAGAAATCGTGAAGTTACACGCCATAATACAATTACTTCTCCTCAAATAACTCTTTTTGCGCCGTAATATCGTCTGACAAAATAGTCATCCTTCATATCACCAATTGCGACGACACCCTGCGACCACGAGGTATGAATAAATTTATCAGCGCCAATATATATTCCCACATGTGAGGCTCCTGGCTCATAGGTAGTAAAGAACACCAAGTCGCCGGGCTCTAGCACAGATTTAGCTACTGGCTGTCCCACGAGAAACTGCCGGTCTGCTGTCCGCGGCAAGCTTACACCGGCCTGCCGAAATACATACTGAACTAATCCTGAACAATCGAATCCTTGCCCAGGACTTGCACCGCCCCATACTACCGGTTGCCCCAGCATTGTTTTGGCTATGGAAATAATTGCCTGGTTCTTCCCCGGCGCCTTTGCGGGCACTATCTCCTCCGGGGCAGGCAGCACGGCCTCGTTGATGATAGAATCTAGTGTTTTAAGAAAATTATCATATGTAGTGGCAGCAGGGACGGCCATCGCCGTCCCTGTGCTGCCTAGAGTCACCGCAAATACTACAGCGATTATTAGTTGTCGCATAATGTCACCCTGATTATTACATATTCTGGTGCGAAGAAGCTTTAGCCAGCAGTCGGTCTTTCCAAACATAGTAAATACTTGGCAGTACCACCAGGGTTAAGATGGTAGAGGTAACCAGGCCGCCCACCACGACGAGCGCCATGGGACGCTGGATCTCGGAACCTGTTCCGGTGGAAAAGATTAGGGGAAACAAACCAAGGCTAGCCACGAGCGCAGTCATCATAACCGGACGGAAACGGTCAAGGGCGCCTTGCAGTACTGCTTCTTCTAAGGGCTTATCTTTTAGCAGACGGTTAATATGGTCTACCATGATAACACCGTTTTGCACCGCTATGCCAAAGAGGGCAATAAAGCCTACTGCTACAGCTACAGTTATATAGGTGTCGGTAAGATAGATGGCCACAATACCGCCAACCAAGGAAAACGGAACATTGAGCATAATGAGCAGTGCATCCCCAACAGAGTTAAAGGACATGTAGAGCAGGAAGAAGGTTAAGAGGATTACCGCCGGAATTACCAGAGCCAGACGCTCTTTTGCCCGTTGCTGATTTTCGTATTGACCGGCCCACTTATAGTAATAACCGGGTGGCAGCTCAACCTTTTCCTTTATTACTTTTGATGCTTCATTCACGAAGCTTACTATGTCCCGGTCGCGGACATTCAGCTGAATGATAACCCGGTAGATGCCGTTTTCGCTGCTGATCATAGACGGACCATCAACAACGCGAAACTGGGCTACTTCCCCAAGCGGAACATATGCGCCGGAAGCCGGTGCAGCGAAAGCTGCGGCAGCGCCAGCACCCATTCCGCCCATACCGCCGCCAGCGCTGCCAGTCTTGGCACTGCCGCCGGCTGTTACAGGTATGAGAATATTTCGCATGGCATCAATGTTTTCCCGGTTATCCCGGTTATAGCGCAGCAGGATATCAAACCGTTTTTTCCCTTCGATTGTCGTCGTTGCCACCCGCCCGCCGATCGCCATTTCAATTGCGTCTTCCACATCGTTAATGTTAAGACCATAGCGGGCAACCTTTTCCCGGTCGACATGAATTTCGAGATATGGTGCGCCAAATATCCGCTCGGCCAAGAGATCACTTACTCCTGGTACGGTGGCTAGCGCTTTTTCGATTTCGAATGCTTTTTGCTGGAGTACATTTAAGTCATCACCATACAATTTAATCCCTACATCTGTACGCACGCCGCTGGTTAGCATTGCGAGCCGCCCGGCAATTGGCTGGGTAAAGGCCAGATTTAAGCCAGGCAGACTTGATAATTTGACCATCATCTCTTGTTCAATGTCAGCCTTGGTTATGCCCAGGCGCCACTGTTCTTTTGGTTTTAGGGTGACAATGGTTTCAATCATATTGATCGGGGCCGGGTCTAGTGCGGTGTCAGCCCGGCCAACTTTACCGACCGACATTTCGACTTCGGGAATTTCCATGATGATTTTATCCATCTTTTTGGCTGCATCCACCGCTTCGGTAAGGGAAACAGACGGCAGCATCGTCGGCATCACCAGGAAAGTCCCCTCATCTAAAGCCGGCATAAACGACGTTCCCAGGAATGGTAATAGGGCAAAACCGGCAATCATGATGGCGAGCGCTGCCGCAATAGTGGCGGTGCGAAGCTTAAGCGCTGTTTTTAATATCGGCAGATAGAGTTGATGCAGCTTGCGCACTACCCATGTCTCTTCTTCCTTGATTTTGCCCCGCAGCAAGATAGTGCAAAGTACAGGAACTAAGGTAAAGGCGAGTAGCAGTGAACCTGACATGGCGAACGTCTTGGTCCACGCCATCGGCGTATAGAGTTTGCCCTCGGTTCCAGTCATGGTAAACACGGGCAGGAAGGTCACTATGATTATGGTGATAGAGAAGAAGATCGGGCCGGCCACTTCCTTTGCCGCTTCTAACGTCACATCAATAATGTTATGCTTGCCGCCGTCTTCAGCGAGGTGGCGGTAAACATTTTCGACCATTACGATGGCCGCATCTGTCATAACCCCAATCCCAATAGCAATGCCGCCGAGGGACATTAGGTTAGCGGAAAGATGGATTTGCTTCATTAAGATGAAGGCAATTAAGATGCCTATTGGGATTGCGCTAGTAACAATAATGCTTGAACGGAAATTTCCTAAAAAGAGGAATACAATGATTGATACGAGCAGAAATTCTTCGACAAGCGCTCTTGTTAAGGTGCTAACCGCCTTTTGGACCAGCTCGGTCTGGTCGTAGTAGGGCACTATTTTCATCCCTTGGGGCAAGGTCGACTGAATTTCGGCTATCTTGGCCTTGGCCCGCGCGATAACCTCCAGCGCGTTTTCACCTGACCGCTGAACGACAATGCCGCCTGCCGCCTCATTGCCAAACTTGGTTAAAACGCCACGACGAAAATCAGGACCGATGGTAACCCGGGCTACGTCTTTGACATATACTGGTATATTGTTGTTTTGCGTGATGACAATATTATTGATATCATCGACTGATTGGACAAGGCCAAGACCGCGGATCACGTATTCCTGACCGTTTTGTTCTACTACTTTCGCCCCGATATTGGCGTTATTGGCGCTTATTGCGCCATATACCTGGCTAACACCAACTTTATAGGCCTTTAATAAATCCGGGTCTAAATTTACTTGATACTGAAGAACATACCCGCCAATACTTGGCACCTCAGCAACCCCGGGTACAGCACTAAGCTGAGGTTTGATAAAAAACTCCTGGATAGTACGCAGTTCGGCCAAATTGTGCCGATCGCTCTCAACAGTATACATGAATACTTGGCCCATTGGGGTACTTACCGGCCCTAAGGTGGGCTGTACCCCCCGAGGCAACCTTGGAATAGCTTGCTGAATTTTTTCGGCGACCACCTGCCGGGCAAAATACGTATCCACGCCGTCTTCAAAAATAACAGTAATCATGGACAACCCAAAGGAAGACGATGAGCGTACTTGTTTTACATTTGGCAGGCCCCTCAGCGCCGTCTCGAGCGGATAAGTTACCTGGTCCTGCACCTCCTGCGGACCACGGCCCATCCAATCAGACATAACCAGTACCTGGTTTTCACTTAAGTCCGGGAAGGCATCGATCGGCATATCTTTCAGGGCAAACCCGCCCCACAGAATTGTAAATACGGTTAGGGCGACAATAATTACACGATTATGTAGCGAAAACTCGATTAATTTATTTAGCATAGCTTATCCCCCTAGTGACCGGCATGCTCGCCGCCAGCTTTGCCAGAAGGCGCAGGGTTTGCTGGAACTTGCGGCACGGCCGCAGGCTGAGCGGCTTGCGGTTTTCCGCCACCGCCATGGCCCGCATGGCTGCCAAAATTGCCTAATTGCGTTTGCGAATCGATTAGGAAGGTTGCTGCCGTCACCACAACCTCACCAGGTTGGAGGCCTGATAGGACTTGTATGTAACCGTTTGCTTCCTGGCCAATTACAATATCGCGCTTAACGAAGGTATCTTCCCCTTGGGCAACAAAGACTATCTTCCGTTTACCGGTATCAAGCAAGCTTGAAGCTGGTATAACCACTGTTTCACCCAGTGGCACTTTAATGGTGGCTTGGGCAAACATGTTGGGCTTGAGCTTGCCAGCTGGATTAGCCATCTCGACCCTTACCTTAACGGTGCGGGTAGCATCGTCAAGCACAGGATTTATAAAACTAACTACCCCTGTAAAAGTTTCGCCGGGATAGGCTGGGGTCGTAACTGTAACGGTTTGACCGACCTGTACGTTTGCTACATCTTTTTCATACAGATCAACATAGAGCCACACTGATGATAAATCGGAAACAGCGTAGAGTTTTTCACCCGGCATGATGTAAGCGCCGGGCAGAACTTGCTTTTCGAGCACGGTGCCGCCGAATTGGGCGCGAACGGCCATATGCGTATTAGGCTGCCTGGTATGGGCAATATGCTCTATGTCTTGAGCCGGTACGCCTAAAAGTTCGAGTTTGCGGCGCGCCGCTTGCAGCAGTTGGTTATTCATCTGCACGATGTCGCGGCTCGCGCCGCGCAGTTTATCCACCGTATCTATCGCCAGGATGTATTCTTCTTGGGCGGCAATATAGTCGGGACTGTAGACGGCGGCAATTACCTGGCCGGGCTCAATATACTCCCCCTCAGCAGTGACGTATAGTTCATCGACACGGCCCATTACCCGGGAGGTGATATAGGCCCGGCCATTTTCGTTAATGGCAATTTTGCCTGTCGTCCGAATTTCTTTCGTTAGCGCCTTTTTCTCTACCACCGCCGTTTGTACCCCAGCAAGTTGGCGAGCCTTGGCGTCAAGCACTACCTTCTCCCCGTCTACTTTAACTGCGGCAGCACTACCGCCATGTCCGGCATGGGTTGCCGCCGCTGGTATTTGTTTGTGAGAGTTATAGTAGGCAAAAGCCCCTCCGGCAATTACGGCTACCGCTACGCCGGCAATTATGATTTTTTTCTTATGTGTGCTGTCCACCATTGTTCCTCCTAGTCTTTATTTAATTTTTGTTATATCAACGTTGACAAATAAGGGTTTACCCACTGCTTTTTCCAAATTGGCTATGGCCTTTTCATAATCTACTTTTGCTTTATATAAACCTAGTTTGGCGTTACGTAACGTGTTCACGGCCTCAAGCACGGTCATGAAATCGGTCTTGCCATTGGTATAGCTAACAGTTGCCGCCTGATATGTCTGCTCGGCTTGAGGAATAATAGTGTTTTTATAAAGGTCAATTTGCCGCCAGCTTGCCTGGGCATCGGCAAGCGCCATTTGTACGTCCAGTTCGGTCATGTTTTTCATGTTAGTGAGGGCTGCCTCAGCTGCCGCTAAATTGGCCTCAGCGGCTTTAATGTCAGCCTTAATCTTATTACCCTGCCAGATTGGCAGCATAGCCATGATCTCGACCTTCCAGGTGGGTTTACGGTCTTCAAGCATTAGACCCATCTCAGTTTCTTCTACCATTTTTTCTTTATTGGTTTTGTAGCCTAAGGTGAACTCAAAGTCCGGTAGCTTCTGCTTGCGTGCGAGCTCAACACCGCTTTTAGCCAATCTGGGCCCTGGATTAGGTAACTTTTCTTGTTGCTTCTCTTTTTCGTCTATCGCAGCATTCAGTCTTTCCATAGGTCACCCTCCTTTACGACTTAAAGAAAGTGTTTATTTAATGCCTTGCTTTCTTGCTTTATAATAGCAACATAATATGAAAAACCTATGAACAAGATGTGAAAAAGTGATAAAAAAAGAACCTGGCACCAGCCAGGCCTACGATGGATATATGAAAATGCAAATGAATAAGTATAAGCTCATTATTGTGCGCCAGTTTCCTGATTGGACTGAAATTGTTTACAGCATTGACGCTCTATTCCACCCCGGCTACGAGTGCATAACATACAGCATGGCTACGAAAACCGCCGTCCACGCTCCCCATTGCAGTAATTTCAAAATTGCCCGTTGTACCGGCGTATAGGTTTCGCCCGTCTCTTCCGGCATGTTCACCGGTTTATTCGGTTCCATGAGTATTCCTCCCTCTGTCCGTCGCAGTACTTGGATGCTCTTATAATACCAAGTCATTGTGAAGAAGCTATGAATAAGTTGCGAAGAACTTCTGTTTTTTTAGCCTATCAATGGACGATTGCATCCATATCAAGCGGTGCAGACGACACAACCTTAATCACGATACGGTATGGCAGACAGACAATCTGCTGTGGAGCCTTTTCAATCCAACCAGTTAGGACACATTCTTGAGTAGGGCAGTCAGCCTCCCGCACTCGGATGCGCCTGCCTTCTACCTCAATAATGTCGTAACCGCCGGCTACATTAACGCGGAATTCCTGTCGATAGCCTGCACGTAGCACCACCGTTTGATATAATGCTCCATTCACCCAGATTTCGGCCACATCACTACTGCTGGCCGAATAGGCGATTGTACTATACCCAATGCCGGCAAGGGATACTACCAGCAATATACCAATTAGCCACTTATCAGCTCGGGTCAACATAAGTACCATCCGTCTGCCGCCCCTCGTTTTTCTCTTGTTATTGCTATTATATAAAGTTAATATGAAAAAGTTATGAAGATATAAAGAAAAACCAGGATTGCTCCTGGTTTTTTGTATTGCGGGTGCTTACTTATTATTGTTATTGAAATTTCCCATCATGCCGCCGTTACCCATCATTTCCGCCCATCATACCACCCATCATACCACCATTCATCATGCCGCCACTTTGCATCATTTGCTGCATGACGGGGGCCATTTGCTGCATATGCTCATTCATCCAGGCGGCTTGGTCGGCGGTCATAGCACCATTGTCAACCGCTTGTTGCATCATTTGCTTATGATAGTTAAACATTTGATTGAACCAGTCATTTTGCGGCTGGGTTTGGTCGGTAGTCGCCGCGAATACCGGCACGGCAGTTAAGGCTGCCAACACGGTGGCAATTACAATTTTCTTTTTCATAAAGATATCCCTCCTGTAATTGGTTTGTCTTTATTTTAATCCATCATTGTGGAGAAAGTATGGAAACATTATGAAGAATTTGTGTTAATTTATTCTAGTTCTTTTTTCATGCGCTGATATTCTTCATTGGTGATTTCGCCCCTGGCATACCGCTCTTTCAATATCTCGACCGCTCTTGTCGACTTATTTGCCTGTTGTCCGTCGCGAAATACCGCTTTAAACATCCAAACGGCCGCCATGACAATCAGAGCGGCAAATGCCAGGTGGATAATCAACCCGAACCCCATGCCAAGCCATCCGAGCGGACCGCCAAATCCATAGCCCATCATCATAATGTATGCACCTCCTCTGTATTGACTTTATTGTACCCCAACACTGTGGAGATTTTGTGGAGATTTTATGAAGAAACTATGCGTTTTTGCCGTGCACGTAGCGGTAGTTTCAACGTAAAGGTACTACCTTGCCCTGGCGTGCTGGTTGCGTACACCTGCCCACCATGGGCTAGCGCCATCTGCTTGACTAAGGCCAACCCTAAGCCGGTACCGCCGCTCTGTTTCGTTCTGGCCGGGTCAACCCGATAAAAATAATCAAAGATATGCTCTATATCGTCAGCCGCAATCCCTATGCCGGTATCAATAACCTCTATCGTCACGGCCGTCCCGTCCCCTTTTGCCGTTACAGTTACGCTCCCTGCCGGCGTATAACGGATGGCATTCAAAAGCAAGTTGTACACCATTTGCTGCAGCATGCCGGCGTCAGCCCATATCCGCGGCAAACTATCATCAATCTTGAGACTTAGCGCCAGATTCTTTTCGGCAGCCAATGGTGCGCTCTTTTGGATTACCTGACGCAAAATAGTGTGGAGGTCAATCTCAGTATAATCAGGAGTCAACTGTCCGGTCTCCAACAACGATAAATCTCTGAGTTCCCCCACCATTTTCGTCAGTCGGTCTACTTCTTCGGTCAGGGACTTTATTTGTTCCTGATCTGGTACAATTACACCATCCGCAATGCCTTCTAAGTTTGCTTTCAGGATGGTTAATGGCGTGCGAAGTTCGTGTGCGACGCCGGCCAGAAACCGTTGTCTGAGGACTGTATTGGCTTTTAACTTTGCCGTCATCGCATTAAACGCTGCCGCCAACTGGCCTACCTCATCTTGCCGATCGACAGCCACTGCTACATCCAGATTGCCTGCCGCTACGTCATTGACGGCCCGGTTCAGGTCAATCACCGGGGCAGCGATACTGCGGGCCAGGTAATAACTCACTACCGCCCCGATTAACAGCATCATACCGGCCGCCACTGCCAGCGAATGCCGGAGCGATATCAGAAATTGCCTTTCCGGCACCCCCATCATCGCCGCCATATTGCCGTGCTTCATCATCATACCATGCATGCCGCTCATATACAAATAAGAGCTAAAATTTTCCGACACCTGATAATTGACAACCAACATCAGCCCTAAAACGACGGCAGCTGTGGTCGCGAAGACGGTTACGGTCACGCGGGCCAGCAGACTACGCATGTTGCTCACCTGCCAGTTTATACCCTACACCATAGATGGTCTTGATATAGTGCGGTTCATCCGGGGAAGCGCCTAACTTTTTGCGCAGGTTTTTTATATGCGAATCCACTGTGCGCTCGTAACCTTCAAAAGCATAGCCCTGTACTTTTTCAATTAACTGAAGCCGGGAAAACACCCTGCCTGGGTGAGCGAGAAACAATTCCAGCAGCTTATATTCAGTCGGCGTTAATTCGACCGGCGTTCCCGCTATGGTTAAACTACGGTTGTTCTGGTCCAAAACAGCGTCCCCGACTTTGAGAATGCGTTCCCCGCCCTCCCGGCGACTAGCCGGCTGTAACCGACGGAAAATCGCCCGCATACGTGCAATCACTTCTTTCGGGCTAAACGGTTTGACGACGTAATCATCGGCTCCCAATTCAAGCCCGATAATACGGTCTGCTTCGGCATCGCGAGCTGTCAGCATAATGATCGGCACATCACTGGTCCGCCGGATTTCCTTACATACCCCCCAGCCATCAAGGCTGGGGAGCATAACGTCTAAAAGAACAATATCCGGCCCAAGTTGCCGCGCTTTGTCTACCGCTTCCCAACCGTCCCTGGCCGTTATTACCGAATAGCCCTCCTTTTCCAAATAGGCCGTCAGCACTTTCAATATTTTTTCATCGTCATCGACTACTAACACTTTCACATATTTCACCTCGGTTTTATAATAGCACACAACCTGACAAAATAACTGCGTCCTGCTAAAAACAGTACGCTGCAATAAGTACTTACGCTTCCTGTTATATCCGAAACTGCCGCACGGCATTCTCCAGGGCCACTGCCATTTACGCAAGGCGTTGGCTGGATGCAGCCATTTCCTCCATGGACGCTGCTGTTCAGTGACTGCAAAAAGCGGCAAGAACCGGGTTATCCAGCTGACGTTTGCCGACTCAGCCTCAACCTGTTCCCATCTGAAATAGCGAACTTCACCTCCTCCTTTATTTTCCTGTACAACCGTATTATACATAGACATTTTGAAAAACTTATGAACGTATTGTGAAGAACTTATGATTTTTAGCCAATTCTGACCTTTGTAGCAAATTAAAAAAGCTACCAGCCAGCTCTTCTTATGCAGCCCTCCTGGGAATTGCCAATTATCTCTATTACTATGCCGATAATACGCAAATAGCGGCAAACACAACAACCACAGCGTCAGTACAACAACCAACGTTGCAAAGTAAACAAAAAGAAACCCTGCGGGTAACGGCTCGCGCCGCTCCTGCAGGGCCCTTTTTTGCATGATGGTACGGTTGTTGTAAAATAAAAAAGCCTTTCAGAACAAACGTCCAAAGCCTTGAATTTTCTGGTGACCCACGATGGACTCGAACCATCGACACCCTGATTAAAAGTCAGGTGCTCTACCAACTGAGCTAGTGGGTCAGGTAAGCTGGTGCCTCAGGGCAGAATCGAACTGCCGACACGAGGATTTTCAGTCCTCTGCTCTACCAACTGAGCTACCGAGGCATAATGGCGACCCCGATGGGACTTGAACCCACGATCTCCGCCGTGACAGGGCGGCATGTTAACCACTACACCACGGGGCCATAAATAGATGACTGTCGTCAGGCGACAGTCATGACGGATTTGGTGGGCGATGACAGGATCGAACTGCCGACATCCTGCTTGTAAGGCAGGCGCTCTCCCAGCTGAGCTAATCGCCCATATAATGGTGACCCGTAGGGGATTCGAACCCCTGTTACCGCCGTGAAAGGGCGGTGTCTTAACCGCTTGACCAACGGGCCGCAAATGGTGACCCACGATGGACTCGAACCATCGACACCCTGATTAAAAGTCAGGTGCTCTACCAACTGAGCTAGTGGGTCATGCCTCACAACATGAGATTATAGATGATTATAAGCTTATTGTCAACTTATATTTTTTGGAAAGTGTGTTTAAACTTGTTGAGCTTGTATCCAGCTGGTCGCTTGTCTGATTGAAATGGACGTCAAACTCTGCTGGTCACCGGCTGGCTGACTAGGATTTCCGTGCCATTTTTAAATTTACACAATATTAGCACAAAAGGATTGTCCCTTTTTCTCCCAAATAATTATAACATTTATATCGCAAAAACACTTGTAAAGGTTGTGAAACTCATGATTAATCCCCAAAACGCGTTATTTTTTCTCGCTCTGGTGGCGGTGTTGTGGAGCAGCGGCGGCGTAATGATAAAATCGGTTGCCTGGCCCCCACTGGCGATTGCCGGTCTGCGTAGCCTTATTGCCGCCGCCGTCATCTGGCTGGCGTTCCGCAAGGAGCGATTGCACTTTTCGCGCATTCAGCTGGCTGGGGCCGTTGCCTATTGTGGCATGGTCACCAGTTTCGTTACGGCGACAAAGCTGACAACCGCCGCCAATGCCATTCTGCTACAGTACACCGCCCCCATCTATGTAGCCCTGCTGAGCGGCTGGCTACTCCGAGAAAAAGTTACCCGCCGTGACGTATTAACAATCGGTGTGGTGTTCGGTGGCATGATATTTTTCTTTCTCGATAAAGTGTCAACCGGCGGCATGCTTGGCAATATCTTAGGCATCGTTAGCGGGATAAGTTTTGCTTTATTTGTTATTTTTACCCGCATGCAGAAAGACCACGCCCCTTTCGGGTCGGTTCTGCTGGGGAACATACTTACTTTTTTCCTAAGCCTGCCCGTGCTGCCTGATATCACCTTCACTGTCTTTAATCTTGCCATAATTTCAGTGCTTGGCGTCTTCCAACTTGGTCTAGCATATGTAATCTACTCTTATGCCATCCGCCACGTGCGCGCCCTGGAAGCCACCCTTATCACGTCGATTGAACCAATTTTAAACCCCATCTGGGTGTTTCTTTTTCTTGGCGAAATACCAGGACCCTACTCGTTAATCGGCGGCGCTATCGTACTATTCGCCGTGATTGGCGGCTACTTTTTTGACGCCTATAAAAGCAAAATAGATACCCCTGCCGGTTGAGACCGCTCAACTGGCAGGGGTGTTTTTACGCCTTAAAACATATCATGCAGAATGATCGTCTGATCGCGGCGCGGGCCTACGGAAACGATCCCAATTTCAATACCGGCCGCTTCACTGAGGCGTTCGATATAGCGGCGGCAGTTGGCCGGCAAGTCGTCATAGGCGCGGATATCGCTGATCGATTCTTCCCAGCCCGGCAGCTCCTCGTAGATGGGTTCAACCTGGGCCAGCACTTTGAGGCTGGCGGGGAACTCTTTCAACACTTCGCCTTTATATTTATAGCCGACGCACAGCTTAAGAGTCTTGATCCCGTCCAGGATGTCAAGACGGGTAATGGCCATATAATCAATGCCGCTTAGGATGCCCGCGTAACGCACGATGGCCGCGTCCAGCCAGCCGCAGCGGCGGGGCCGGCCGGTAGTGGTGCCGTATTCGCGGCCGCGTTCGCGGATGAGATCGCCAATTTCGTCTTTGAGCTCGGTCGGGAACGGCCCTTCGCCCACCCGGGTGCTATAGGCCTTGACGACGCCGATGACCTTACTGATTTTTTTCGGGCCAATGCCGGCGCCGATGCAGGCGCCGCCGGCAATGGGATGGGAAGAAGTGACATAGGGATAGGTGCCGTGATCAAGGTCGAGCAGGGTTGCCTGCGCGCCTTCAAACAGCACTTTTTTCCCGGCGTTGATGGCATCATTGAGGACGACGGCCGTATCAGTGACGTAAGGCCGGAGAATTTCGGCATAACCGAGGTATTCTTCTTTGATTTGCTGGTAGTCAAAACCCTGAACGCCATAGACGGCGCGGAGAAGGTGGTTTTTGGCCTCGAGGTTGCGTTCCAGTTTTTCGCTGAATTCCTTTTCATCCAGGAGGTCGACCATGCGGATGCCGCTGCGGGCGTTTTTGTCCATATAGCAGGGGCCGATGCCGCGCTTCGTGGTACCGATTTTGTGCTCGCCCCGGTATTCTTCTTCCACTTCGTCCAGCAGCCGGTGATAGGGCATAATGACGTGGGCGCGGTTGGACACCCTGAGCCCGGAAGTATCAATGCCCTTCTCATGCATGCCGCGTAGTTCCTTGATCATCACGGCCGGGTCGATGACTACCCCGTTGCCGACAACACAAAGCTTGCCGGGATAGAGGATGCCGGAAGGCAGCAGGTGGAGCTTAAACTCGTTGCCGCCTACCATGACCGTGTGGCCGGCGTTGTTGCCGCCCTGGTAGCGAACAACCACATCGGCTTTTTCGGCCAGAAAATCTACGATTTTGCCTTTCCCCTCGTCACCCCATTGGGTGCCGATAACGACGACTGCTGACACTGACCTCATTCCCTTCAAAAGCGTATTCGTTACAGCCCAAACCGAGCCATAATGGTATCCACATGCCGGAGGTGGTGGCGGTAATCAAAGCAGTCGGCAATTTCCTCCGGCGAGAGATATTTCTTGATATCGGGGTCATTAATAATATTGGTTTTGAAGTCCTGGCCCTCCAGCCAGCGAGCCATGGCATTGCGCTGCACCCAGCGGTAGGCCTCTTCCCGGGCAACCCCCTTGTTGACCAAGGCAAGCAGCACGCGCTGGCTGAAAATCAGCCCGCCCGTCTTGTTCATATTGGCCAGCATTGCCTCGGGATAGACCAGTAGTTTATCGACAATGTCGGTGAAAATGCGCAGCATGTAGTCCACCAGAATGGTGCTGTCCGGCAGGATAACGCGCTCTACCGATGAATGGCTGATATCGCGCTCATGCCACAAAGCGACGTTTTCCAGCGCCGCCATGGCGTTGCTACGCACCAGCCGCGCCAAGCCACTGACCCGCTCGCAGGTGATGGGATTGCGTTTATGCGGCATGGCCGACGAACCTTTTTGGCCGGGATGGAAGTATTCCTCGACCTCGCGGATATCGGTGCGCTGGAGGTTACGGATTTCGGTGGCAAATTTATCAAGCGAGCTAGCCACCACCGCCAGCGTGGTTAAAAATTCGGCATGGCGGTCGCGTTGAATGACCTGGGTCGCCAGTTTGGCCGGCGTCAGGCCCATTTTTTCGCACACATAGGCCTCGACGCGGGGGTCGATATTGGCATAGGTGCCTACGGCGCCCGACAGTTTCCCGACCGCAACGGCGGCCCGGGCCCGTTTCACGCGCTCAATGTTGCGCTCCGTCTCATCCAGCCACAGCGCGAACTTAAGGCCTAATGTAACCGGCTCGGCGTGGATGCCATGAGTCCGGCCAATCATGACGGTGTACTTATGCTCGGCGGCGCGGCGGCGCAGTACTTCCCGCAGCTTTTCCAAATCGGCGATGATGATGTCCGCCGCCTGCTTCATCATGTAGCCCAGGGCGGTATCCTTGACGTCGCTGGAGGTGAGGCCCATGTGGATATATTTGGCCTCATCGCCAACATTTTCGGCTACCGCCTGCAGAAAAGCGAGGATGTCATGGCGCGTCTCCTTTTCGATTTCGCGTATGCGCTCGACGGAAAACTTGGCCCGCTCACGGATAATCGGCACGGCTTCGGCCGGGATCTGGCCAAGCTCGGCCATGGCTTCACACGCGTAAATTTCAATGTCCAGCATTGTCTGGAACTCGTTTTCATCGGTCCAAATGCGTCCCATTTCCGGGAATGTGTAGCGCTTAATCATCAAATCCACCCCTTAATCATTAGTTACCGGCGGTTAAGCTTGCTTTTTACCTTCGCGGGCCATGATCTCCCGGGCAACGACTACACCCGCGGCCGAAGCCTGGGCCAGGCCGCGCGTTACGCCGGCGCCGTCGCCGATGGCGAAGAAGTTGGGGATTTGGCTTTCCAGCACGTTATTCAGGCTTAGACGGGAAGAATAGAACTTCACTTCCACACCGTAAAGCAGGGTATGGCGGGAATTGACGCCCGGCGCCACTTTGTCCAGCGCCTCGAGCATCTCGGTGATCGCCACCAGGTGACGGTACGGCAGCACTAGGCTGAGGTCGCCGGGCGTGGCGTCCTTGAGGGTGGGCTCTACCAGGCCACGGCTAATCCGTTCAGGAGTGGAGCGGCGGCCGTCGAGGAGGTCGCCCAGGCGCTGCACAATGACCCCGCCCCCCAGCATGTTCGCCAAGCGGGCAATAGACTTGCCGTAGGCAATGGGCTCCTTGAACGGTTCGGTAAAGCTCTTGGACACCAGCAGGGCAAAGTTGGTGTTATTGGTTTTCTTGGTAGCGTAGCTGTGGCCATTAACGGTAATCAGTCCGGCATTGTTTTCGGTCACAACCTCGCCGTAGGGGTTCATGCAGAAGGTGCGCACGCGGTCGTCAAATGACTTGGTATAATACACCAGTTTGGACTCGTAGACGATGTCGGTGATGTGCTCCATCACGACCGCCGGCAGTTCGACCCGCACCCCGATGTCGACCGGATTGGTGACCAGCGACAGGCCCAGTTTTTGCGCCTGGCCGACAAACCACTCGGCTCCTTCCCGTCCCGGTGCGGCCACCAGGTATTTGCTCTTCACTATTTCGCCGCCGGCAAGTTCGACGCCAACATAATTGCCGTTTTCTACGACGATGGACTCCACCGCCGTGCCGGTGCGGATTTCGCATTTATCGCTCAGGTATTCGCGCATACGGCTGAGGATTTCAAAGTTGTTATCAGTGCCGAGATGGCGGATGCGGGCCGGCACGAAATTAAGGTCGGCCGCCGCCGCCACGCGCTGGATGCGGCGAATTTCCTCCTTGTTCTCATCGCCGTAGACCTTTTCCGGTCCGCCGAATTTTACATATATTTGGTCCACATAGTGGATTAGCTCGGAAACTTTGCTTTTTTCTATATAGGCGTCAAGCATGCCGCCAAATTCGGTCGTCAGGGTCAGCTTGCCGTCGCTGAACGCGCCGGCGCCGCCCCAGCCGCAGAGAATATCGCAGGGCTTGCAATTCACACATGTTTTATACGTCAGGTTTTTGGGGCACCGACGTGAACTGATGTCACGTCCTTTTTCGATAATCAGCACGTCCAGTCCCGAACCGGCCAGCTCCAACCCGGTGAAAATACCGGCTGGACCGGCGCCAATAACGATAACGTCATATTGTTTCATGGTTATCACTCCCCTGGTTAGTTATTCTACCCTGACCCACAAAAATAACTCAAACAGCAGCCACTGTGCTTCTATTTGAGTAGGGGAGATGCTGCACAGTTTTTCCCTTGATAATAATAGCATCTGCCGGCAGGGGTGTCAATAAAAATTTCGAATGATTATTTTCTTTGTCCCAAAAATGTTCGGATATTCATGGCCTCAAAGGTTCTGGCAACTTAAAAATCAATATTAGTCAAGCATGCTCGCATCACTATAAACAATCGCGTTTGCAAAATTTTACCTGTAATGTTGGATTATATGGTATAATCTGGATAATAATACTTTGCGAAAGGGTGGTTGGCGATGTCGACCGAAGAGGGCCATTGCAATCCGGAGACTTTATGGTCTCCCTGGATATGCTGCACCCATGCGCGCAACTGGGAACAAGTTTTTCACTTGAGCCACCGCCGCTTTTATAAGAAGAAAGAGCTAATTATCCAGAGGGGACAACAAATTGACCATCTGTATTATCTAAAAACCGGTCGAGTAAAGACAGTTGCCTGGAATCAAGATGGACAGCAAAAAACCATCTGGTTCATCGAAGGTAGCGGCATTTTTGGGGAAACACCGTTTTTTAATAATAAATCTTGCGATTATTGTTTCCTCGCTGAAACAGATTGCGAAATTTATTTGTTTCCCCGTGATGTCATCTTTCATGAAATTATCCCGCACTACCCCGATTTAGTAGTTTCCCTCCTTACTACTTTAACCCGTAAAGTCCACATCTTATCTACTCAAGTCGAATATTTAACTTTTTGCAAACCAATTATCCGGGTTGCCCGCCTTATTTATCTCCTTTTCCAAAACAATAAAGCTACCGGTAACGAAAAGCCCCCAGCCCTACCGGTCACACAGGAAAGTCTGGCCGATATTTTAGGCCTGCACCGGGTAACGGTTAACAATGTTATCAGACAGCTCAAAAACAAACAAATACTGGAAAACCGCCCCCATTTCATTATTGTCAAAGATGAACAAAAGTTGCATGATTTAATAAAGACTTACCTCTAATACAGGCAAAAGGCTCTGGCCAACAAACCGCCAGAGCCTTTTATTAATTTTACGCCTTTAATCCGGCTGCAGGTGACTGGCGTAATGGTGTACCGTCGGTACGCCAGATGGCAAAGCCGGTATAACCGTAGAAAATGGAGAATAAGGGAACAATCCAGTTTAGAAAGGCATATGGAGCAAAATCATAGGCACTGACGCCTAATACCCCCAGAATGTAAAATGCATGGACGCTCCAAGGAATGAGAGGACAACCAATGGTACCCCCATCCTCGCAAGTACGGGATAAAACACGCAGATGAATCCCCCGGTTTTTAAATACTGGTACAAAGGCCCGCCCGGGAATAATAACCGATACCATCTGGCTGCCGGTACCAAGAAGAATAATATACCCCGCTAACAAGACCGACAAAATCAGTCTCCCAGTGCTCCGGGCCCAAGTAACGATGGCCTGGAGCAAAACTTCCAAAGTGCGGGTTTTTTCCAGGACACCGCCAAAAGCGACCCCAGCCGTGAGCAATACGATTGTTCCCATAACACTGTTAATCCCGCCCCGGCTGAGCAGAACATCAACCTGCTTAACACCCGTTTTCGACGCATACCCCGACATCAGCGACTGCGTTATCTCTTTTAGCCCACACCCCTGTAGGAGCCATGCCTCCAGCGCGCCTACGGCAACGCATAAAATAAGCAGTGGCAGGGCAGGCATTTTGCGGTAGGCAAATATGATCATGAGGACTGGCGGCAGCAGCGTCCATAAGGATAAATTAAACTTACTGCTAAGCGCTTGCAAAATTACCGGAATAGCCCCGGTGGTAGTCGCAGCGCTATGCTGTATCCCCAAAAGCAGATAAAGCAGGGCCGACACCACCGCCGCCGGGATGGTCGTCCACATCATTGAAGCGATATGCGGAAATAGTTCAACTTCACAGACCGAAGCGGTAATGTTGGTAGAATCGGATACCGGCGACATCTTATCACCAAAATAAGCTCCTGACACAATGGCTCCGACTACCATTGGCAGTGGATATCCCAATGCTTGACCTACCCCAAGTAAGGCTACCCCTACTGTGCCCATGGTACCAAAAGACGTTCCTGTAGCCGTTGACGCAATGACACAGATAAGAAAAGCAGTCATCAAGAAACTAGTCGGCGCTATCAGCTGCAATCCCCAATAAATAATCGTCGGAATGGTTCCCGATAAAATCCATACGCCGATAAGCATACCGACAACAATTAAAATCAAAATCGCGATCATTACCCGGGAAATAGACTCCATCATCCCGGTCTGCAGTTCGTCCCAAGAGTAACCAAAAAACTTCCCAAAAAGACAGGCAACAACGGTGGCAATAATGAGCGGCAAAATAGCACCGATCTTTAAAACCGCCGTGCCATATAGGATGATAGACACGGGCACAAAAAACACGGCAAGGGCCATAAGAATGGACGGTTTTTTCCCAGTTTCCTCCATATGCCTTACTCCTTCAGCATTTTTTTGAACACCTTAAACTTTGAGGAACTAAACGATCAAACAAGGAAATTCCATTTGGGCTGCACCATGAGGGCACTCGATTTCACAAACGCCACAATACCAGCAGTCATTCTTATATTTATTTATTGGCAGCTTCGTTACAGGATCCAGACGAATTACATCACCTGGGCATTGTTCAGCACACCGGCCGCAGCCGGTGCATTTTGCTTTATCAACCTTTATTCCCATAACGCAATCCCCCTAAAAGCATTATTAACCCCGATATACCGGTACTGGCTTGGTATAAGTGATCATCTCCCCAGTTTCTGCTTTGGCAACAATAACATATGTTTTATCCCACCGCGGGTCCTTTTGCGGAAAATCAAGCCGGTAATGACCATAGCCCCAGCGGCTTTCCGTTCGGGTAAGCGACGCCCGTACGGCCATTTCCAAAGTATCGATGATGGACTCTATTTCTACAAATTTCATCACTTCGTGGAAATCCCGCGCTTTTACCTTTTCCAAATCGCGGCGGAAATTGGCAATATACTTAAGCGCCGCTTCTAGCTTTGGTCCGCTCTTGGGTGATGTTAAATGGGGTTTGATGATGCGCCGGACTTTGTACTCAAATTCATCCGGCTCAAAGCCATCTTCACGGGCCAGCGGCGCCGAGAGACGTCGAAATTCATTTTCGACCACTGCCCCATTGACACGTGCCAACACTTGCCCAACTACCTCATCGGCGGCATGTTCACCCGCAACCATCCCAAAAACCCAGGCAGCGCCAACAAACCCCCAGCCGGTGGAGGCAACATCGCCGGCAGCATATAATCCTTTAATCCGTGTTTCGCCGTTTTCATTAATGATTACGCCGGTTGGCCCATGGCCACCACACATGTTGGGTCCCGATAGCGTTAATTCAATAAGGTCTTTACCGATATCTATCCCTTTTAATTCAAAAAACGCTTTTTCCGTCGGCCGCTCAGCGCTAAAAATACCCTCCTTAATGATCTCGATGGTAGCCTCAGGCAAATGGCGCAAATCGTAATACAACGGCCCCCGGCCTTCCCGGATTTCCGTTCGCATCGCCTGTTCGCGGATGCCGGACGGCGCCCGTTCCAAGAGGTCAGGCGCGTATTTCGCCATAAACCGTTCTCCCAATGAATTGACAAGATAGCCTCCGTGACGGATGAAAGTCGAATGTCCCGGCCCCTCATAGTCTTTGATCATTGGCGATACATCATTGTACTCCATATTGGCTAGTTCGCCACCAGCATGGTAGATCATGGTATAGCCTTCACCAGCATTATATGGGCAATCAAATGTACCAAACAGATAGCCTGTATCCGGTAAGGCAAATCGACCTTGTCCGCCGGTGCAGACGATGACTGCTTTGGCCTGGCATACCATCATCTCGCCGGTTCGGATATTGAACAAGATTGCCCCGGCTACCCGACCGGCGTCAGTTAAGATGCGGGTTGCCATTGTGCGGTCCATTATCTTTACACCGTGTTGACGAAGTAGTTTTTCCATTGCTGGCTTGATGTCGCCCCGCATTTCAGCGAGAAAGGCTCCTTTGGGATGAAACTGTTGAACTATATAATCGCCCTTTTCGTCCCGCGGAAAAGACGCTACCCCTAGTTCTTCCAGTTCGCGCAAAACAGCAAAACTTTTCTCGGCGATAATTTTATTTAAATTAGAGTCAACAATGCCTTCGCTCATTAATTCTATTGATTCGACGTACTCTTGGACGGTCGCCTTGCCAGGGATCGTCACGTTGTTAAAGGCGTCCATCCCCCGGCAAATCGAACCACCACGCCGTACGGTCGCCTTATCGATTATTAATACATCAAGTTTTGGATTTTTCTGCTTTGCTTTCAGCGCCGCCATCGGACCTGCCGTCCCGCCGCCAATAACCAAAATATCAGTTATTATCGTCTCTTTCAGCTCAATGTTCATGTCTCGTCCCCCCTCAGTATTTTATCATAGGGGAAAAGGTCCGTAAATTCTGCAGTGCTATTTACATTTCTCCGAATTTTTTAGCAAATGCGGAGAATATTATGAACATTCCAGGTCAGGTACATTGTTCATGAGTTATTTAAAAAATAGGGCCACCCCAAAGACGCCCCCTTAACTTACACCTACAACAAAAAAGAGGCCCTCCGCCTCTCTCTAATCCTACTTCATTATTGGAAATTGCAGTCCACCGGCAATGGTATCTTTATCGCCATATACCCACCAGGACATGTTCTTGAACAGCGGGCCGTTTAGCTGCGCCGCCGGGCCGCTGGCAGACCACCCAATACCAACGTTAAACGCCGGCTTGGGGGCAGTAAGGTTGAGCCTTATTTCCGTTTGCTCGGTAATTCCCAGCTTTCCATTTTCAAACTTTGCGTCTTCCTTGACGTCCGCCGGCACCTCAAATTCCTTGCCGTTCACTTTCACATAGATTTTGCCCTGCCGGCGGTCAAACTGCACGTCGGTCTTTTCCTGCTCCCCGGTCTTTGGGTCAACCTCCTTCGGCACATAGACAATTTCCTTGGTGTGCTTATCCTCGCCTTTGACATACACTACCTGTGGTTCTCCCGGCTTGGACTGTTCGCCCGACGTGTTGATTAGGATTTTGGGCTGCGGCACCACCGCCGCCGGCGGCGGCTGCTTATACTGCTTATACTCGTAGTAAACAATGCCGAGGACAATAACCACCAGCAACAGACTGAGGAAAAACTTCCACTCCTGTGATATAAACCGGATCATTCCCGCCACCTCCCGCCTGGTTACATTCCGGGCGCTGCCGGAATTAAACCCGTAACGCACTGCTCCAACAAGCGCCTTGCTGAAATATAATGTAAGGACACGCCGGCTATGCCTTGTATGGAAAACAGGCGGTGCCAAAAACAGAAAAACACAATTGCTTATAGGAGACTATTGTAATTTTGGGCAAAAGTATATATAATTAAAGAAATAATGATAATTATTATCATTGGAGGGACCCGTATGGCTGACCTGCATAATATTTGCGTTGATAAATCTTCTTACAAAGCAGAGATGAACAAACAAGGACTGCCGCTTCATGCCCTAACGAAAGACAGCTTCCGTAAAGCGTATGAAAATAAAAAAGAAAAAAAATAAAAGTAAAAGTTAAAGTATCCGCTTAGCAAAACAAAAGCGGATACTTTGTTTTTCAGGACGCATATTAGGCCCAAACCGGCAAAACCTTAAAAAGCCGTTGCCCGCCGGTCGAAAAAAGCAGCCCTAATATAGAGCTGCTTAGTCCGTCCGGGTGGTAAGGTCGATGAACTTGGTAAACTGCTTGTGGAAAAAGAGCTGCACCGTATCGACCGGGCCATTGCGGTGCTTGGCGACGATAACCTCGGTGATATTCTTCTTGTCGGTATCGGGATTGTAATAATCTTCACGGTAAAGAAAAGCGACGATGTCGGCGTCCTGCTCGAGCGACCCCGATTCGCGCAGGTCGCTCAGCATGGGTTTCTTGGACTGGCGGGCCTCGACGCCGCGGCTGAGCTGGGACAGGGCGATGACCGGCACGTTGAGCTCCCGGGCCAGCGCCTTGAGCGAGCGGGATATTTCCGAAATTTCCTGCTGGCGGTTCTCGCTGCGGCTGGGGCCTGAGCTGCCCTGCATGAGCTGCAGGTAGTCGATAATAATCAGTTTCAAATCATGCTCAATTTTGAGCCGCCGCGCTTTGGTACGCATCTCCAGGACGGTGATGCCGGGCGTGTCGTCGATAAAAATCGGCGCCGCCGCCAGCTTGTCGGCCGCCAGCACGAGCTTCTTCCAGTCGTGGTCCTCCAGTTCGCCAGTGCGCAGCCGCTGGGCGTCGATAGCGGCCTCGGCGCACAGCATCCGCTGGACAAGCTGCTCCTTGGACATCTCCAGCGAAAAAAAGGCAACCGTCTTTTTCTCGCGGATGGCCACATGCTGGGCAATATTCAGGGTAAACGCCGTCTTGCCCATACTGGGACGGGCGGCAATGAGAATGAGGTCGGACGGCTGGAGGCCCGAAGTCAGACGGTCAAGATCCTTAAACCCGGTAGGGATCCCGGTAATGCCGCCGCGGGTCGCATATAGTTCTTCGATTTTGGCGAAGGCATCGAAAATAATGGCCTTGATCGGGGTAAAATCGCGCCCCACCTTGCGGTTGGACACTTCCAAAATCATCTTTTCCGCCCGGTCAAGGATAGCGGCAACTTCCTCATTGGCCTCATAGCCCATGCCGGCAATTTGGGTAGCCGTGTTGATCAGCTGGCGGAGGAGCGCCTTTTCTTCGACAATTTTGGCATGATAGACAACATTGGCCGCCGTTGGCACGCTGTTGGCCAGGGACGTTATGTAGGAAATGCCGCCGGCGCCTTCGAGTTTTTCTTCCTTGCGCAGCACTTCGGTGACAGTGACGATATCCACCGCCTCGTTGCGGTTGAAAAGGTTCAAAATAGCCTGGTAAATGAGCCGGTGGGCCTCACGGTAAAAGTCATCGGGACGTAAAAACTCGGCGACCTTGGAAATGGCTTCCCGTTCGATAAGCATCGCGCCGAGAACGGCCTGTTCGGCTTCCACGTTCTGGGGCGGTATACGGTCTAACATAATTAATCCTCTCCCATAAAAAACGAGTCAATTATCCCATGACTCCATTTGCGGTCTATTCTCTTTTCCCCCAGGCAAGTCAGGGGTTGTTGCACGGAAATTATTATTAATGATAAGCCTCGCTGTCAGCGAGGCTTATCATTTATCTGTTATTAAACTCGGGCTTCCCCTTTAGGCAATGGCCTGATCAGCTTTGGCCAGGAGAATATCCAAGGCGGCATCAATCGTTTCCACCGGGCGGATATCAAGCCCCAGGTGGCCCCGCGGGATGTCATGCTCGTTTTCCTTAGGAATGATCAGCGTGGTCGCGCCGGCTTGCCTGGCGCCATAGGCCTTTTCGAAGACGCCGCCGACCGCTTTGACTTTGCCCTGAATGGAGATCTCGCCGGTCACGGCCACGTCCTGCCTGATCGGCCGGCCGGTAATGGCCGAAATGATGGCGGCAGTAATGGCCAGGCCGGCTGACGGGCCGTCGATGCGGCCACCGCCGACAATATTCACATGAAGGTCATAGTTGGCCATGTCCTGCCCGGTAAGTTTGCGGACCACGGCCGCCGCATTAAAGACCGAGTCTTTCGCCATACTGCCTGCCGTATCGTTAAACCGGATGCTGCCTTTGCCTTTATCCGCGGCGGGAAAAGCGACCGCCTCAATCTCCAGGACCGAACCAAGATAACCGGCCACGCCCAGGCCAAAGACCTTGCCCACCTCGGCCGTAGCCGAGGCCTTGCGACTAACATAAGGCGTCAGGCGGCTGATCTGCACTACCTGATAAACATCGGCGGCCGTGATGACGACTTTGCCGGTGTCGCCGCCCGCGCGGTACAGCGCCCGACCGTAGGCGTCGGCCAAAATATTGATCGCCTTACGGCCCTCAATGGTATACTCGCTGATAATACGCGGGATGTCGCCGTCCATGTCCGCCTGCAGCCGCCGGGCGGCGTTATAAACGATCTCTTCAATGTGTTTAGGGGTGAGCGGTTCAAAAAAGATTTCGGCGCAACGCGAACGGATGGCCGGATTAATGTCGCCGGGGTCGCGGGTGGTAGCGCCGATGAGAATGAAATCTGCCGGCGCACCGTCGGCGAACAATTTCTTCACATACTTCGGGACGTGCGGATCCGCCGGGTCGTAGTAGGCCGATTCAAAGAAAACCCGTTTGTCTTCCAGCACTTTGAGCAGTTTATTCTGCAGCATGGGATCCATTTCGCCGATTTCGTCAATAAAGAGAATACCGCCATGCGCGTCGGTTACCAGCCCGGGCTTGGGCTCGGGAATGCCGGTTTCGGCCAAATCCTTGCGCGCCCCCTGATAAATCGGGTCATGAACCGAGCCCAGGAGCGGATTGGTCATGTCGCGCGGGTCCCAGCGCAGGGTAGTGCCGTCCACCTCAATGAACGGCGCATCGGCCGCAAAGGGGGTAAACTTGAGTTTTTTCGCTTCTTCCAGCACCAAGCGGGCGGCCGTCGTTTTGCCGACGCCCGGCGGGCCGTAGATAATAAGGTGCTGCGGATAGGGCGAGGCCAGTTTGGCTCTTAGCGCTTCAATGGCCCGCTCCTGCCCGACGATTTCCGCCAGGCTGGTCGGCCTCACTAGTTCCATGGCCGACTTGGTCAAGCGCTTTTGCTCGAGTTTTTCCAGAACGGCATATTTTTTCAGCGTCTGGGGATTTTCCACGGCAGGCTCTTCTTCTTTCAGCACCTGGGCCTTGATCTCGCGGATATATTCTTGATGGCGCTGGTCCATCTTTTCGGCAATCTTTTTTTCGATTTTCTCCTCTACCGTCCGGCGGGCCATCATATCGGCCAGCTCATCCTCTATTTCCTCAAGGATGGCCGGAATCTCCTCGTAAGTGGGCAGTCTGTCCACGGTGGGATCCTCGTAAACCAGCTTCTGCAAGGCTAAAACCCGCTCTGGCAAACTATCGGAACGCATCAGCTCCAAGGCATCCACCTTGCCGGCTTTGAGCACCACCTTTTCCGCCCCTACCAGCCCGGAATAGAGACCGTACAAGGCGGACACCTCGCGCCGGAGAGCGTCATCAGCCTCCTTGGCCGGCCGTGGCGCCTGCGTCTGGCGGACAAATTTATTGAAAAATCCTTTCATGACCTTTCCTTTCTAATACCGTAGTGAGACGAAGCGTTACTGGGCGATAACCTGCACCTGAATCTGACAGCTCACTTCGGGATGAACCTTAATGGTGACCGGATATGTCCCGAGGGCTTTAATCGCCTCTTTCAGTTCGATCTTGCGTTTATCGATTTCAAGACCGTGCTGGGCCGAAAGAGCGTCGGCAATGTCTTTGCCGGTTACCGAACCGAAGAGTTTGCCGCCTTCGCCGGTCTTGACCGCGACTTTAACGCTGAGCTTCGCCAGCTGGCTGGCCAATAGCCGGGCCTCATCAAGCTGGCGCTGCTGGCGGCGGGCTTCCGTCTCTTTCTGCTGCTTCGCGGCGTTGATATTGGCCTCGGTAGCCGGAATGGCCAGTTTCTGGGGCAGCAGATAATTGCGGGCATAGCCCTCGGATACCTCTATGATATCGCCTTTTTTACCGAGTTTTTTTACTTCCTGCACCAAGATAACCTTCATAGGACTCACTCTCCTCTAAATACTGGGAAACAATTTCCGTAAGGCGCTGTTTTACCTCTGCGATGGTTAGGTCCTTTATCTGGGCGGCGGCCGCGGTCTGATGGCCGCCGCCGCCCAATTTTTCCATTATAACCTGGACATTAATGTCGCCCTGGGAACGGGCACTTACCCCGACGCCGCCCTCTTCGAGCCAAAAGAGGATGAAGCAGACCCGTACTCCCTCGATATTGAGGAGCATATCGGCCGCCTGCGCCGCCGACACCTGGGCCGTTTTGCCCTGGGCCGGACAAGTGGCAATAACCACGCCGCCGGGCAGCATTTCCGCACTGTTGATGATACTGGCCCGCAAGCGGAGGCTGGCCAGGTCAACGCAGAAAAGACGCCGCACCAGCGCGGGGTCGGCTCCGGCCCGGCGCAGATAGGACGCCGCCTCAAAGGTGCGGACGCCGGTCTGGACGACAAAATTCTTGGTGTCCACGATGATACCGGCGTAGAGCGCCGATGCTTCCAGGCGCGTCAAATCCAGCCCGTCATCATAATACTCTAGCAGCTCGGTAACCAGCTCGCTGGTCGAAGAAGCCGACGGTTCCAGGTAAACAAGCAAGGGACTTTCGATAAACGTTTCGGCCCGGCGGTGGTGGTCAATCACAACGACGCGGTCCACCTTGGCGAGCAAGTCCGGCGCCGCCGTCAGCTCCGGCCGGTGGGTATCGACGACAAACAGTACCGTCCGGGCGGCTATGAGTTCGGCCGCCGCGTCAGCCGTGAGAAGCAGCGCCTCATACTCTTTATAGTCCGGCAGCAGTTCCTGCAGTTTGGCTACCGCCGCCCCCGGCTCGCTGACCACGATATGGACTTCTTTGCCGGCGTGACGGGCCATTTTGGCCACGCCCATGGCCGCGCCCAAGCTGTCAAAATCTTCTCCGGCATGGCCCATTACCAATACAAGGTCGGCGTCACCCATGATATCCCGGATAGCCTGGGCTACGACCCGGGCCTTAACCCGGGTGTTCTTTTCCACCGCCTTGGCTTTGCCGCCGTAAAACTGCACCTTGCCTTCAACGTAAACGGCGGCCTGGTCGCCGCCGCGGCCGAGGGCGAGGTCCAGCCCCGCCTGTGCCCGCTGGCCCAGCGCAGCCACCGTCGGCTCGTCGGCCGCCACGCCCATGCTCAAGGTAACGGGCAGGCGGCTCACACCCCGGATCGCCCGGATCTTATCAAGGATATCGAATTTATCGGCGAGCAGTTTATCAAGGGCCCGCCGATTAAATATGGCGATGTATGTGTCTTCGCTGAATTTTTTAATAAAGCCGTCGAGACTGGCGGCCCAATCGGCAAGGTGGCTGCCTACCTCGCCGAGAATGGCGGTACGCTGGCTTTCCGTCAGCCCTTTGAGAACATCATCATAATTATCAATTTGAATTAGCGCCAATACCGGCATGGCGCCTAAGCAGCGCTGACGCACCAGTTCGGTGCCGGTTACGTCGGTGATGTAGAGCAGCATGAGGTCTTGGCCCGCCATGCCGCCGTCCTGCGCCGCGGGACTGAGCGGTTTATGGGTAATATGGTAGTACCGATCACCGGCCTTAAGCGGCAATACCCCCGCTTTTCCCCAAATCTCGGCAAGGTTCAGGGCCGGCCACACTTCGGTAAGCGACTGGCCGGGCTCGATATCATGAAGCCAGTTGGCCAGCACGCTGTTACACCAGTGCAGGAGGCCGCCGGCATCAACAATGGCAATAGCCAGCGGCAGGTTTTGCAGGGCATGGTATGATGCTTCGTCGATATTGCCGCTTAGTGACGACAGGTATTCGGCCAGCGCCCGCTGCCGCGCCAGGTGCCGCTCCCGGCCGTAAAGATACAGCGCATAGAGCAGGACTGCCCCGATAATTGCGATATAGTGATTATAGAAGGAAATCACGGCCAGCAGGATGGCCGCGACTGCCAAATAGATGCGGGTATCAAACCAAAATGACGGTCCTTGGGGCATATAACCGCCTCCCGATTACATCGAATGCGGCGACCGCAGCCGCCGGTAGTCAAGGGCCATATCAAAAGCGCCCGCAAAAATGACTACCTGCATGAGAAAACCATTGCTGAATATCAAGATCAGTATAATACCGCGGACAAATCTTGACAAATTGTATTTATCGGCAAGGAAGTAAAATAACGCCATACCTTGCACGAGCAGCGCCACCGTGCTGAGCATTTGCAGGTTTACGCCGGCATTGTAAAGCAGTTTAATTTCCCGGGACTGTCCCCAATAGATGGCCAGGATGGCGATGATGAATGCATACAGGACGGCGCGCGGCAGTGTCCATTCTTTAAACGGCGGAAAGGGAGCGATACGATGGCCGAGTCTGCCTAGCACCGCTTTGGCCACAACGAAATTGAGATAGGTATCCACCACCGCGGCCAGCACGAACCCGGCGGGCAGGATGATTTTGAAAAGATCGAGCATGGTGCGCAGCATCTCGCCCATGCGGGCCAGGTCTTCCTCTTTCATGCCAAGCCGGCGGTAAAAGTCGATGGCCTGCTCGGCCGCCTGGGTCATAACATCGCCCTGAATATTGAGCGGATTGACGCCGAGAAAAACGGCGCCGATCGCCAGCACGGCCGCCTTGGAAACAAGCGAGGCAACCGCCCCCCACCCGATGGCCTTGGCCGGCGAAAGGCCGGCGCGAAAAGCATGGCCCAGCACGATGCCGATGAGACCGAAGCCGACGACGACCGAAACGGCATGGAGGGGATGCATAAGAATGGCAATGATAATACCGGCTACGATTGTAGCCATGATGCTCCATTTATAGCCATGCCGGACCCCCAGGAGAATGATGGGCACCGGCCAGATAAGGTTGACAAAAGGGCCAATTATAGGAATATAGGCGCTGATAAACGCAAACATAATGGCCACGGCGGCCAGCACGCCGCCTTCCACCATTGGTCGGATACCGGTATTACGCATGACTCACCTCTTATTTTTCAAATGGCGTTGAAACTCACTATAATCGCCAAACCATTTTTCTATTTCCGGATCTTGCTTTATAGTTTGGCCCAATCGGGTCAATATCACTTCATCCAGGGCGGCGAAATCAATGCCCAGCCGCCGGCCCAGCACATAACAGGCAATGATGATGGAGGCCAGCGCGTCCCGTATGGCTTGTTCGCTTGCTTGGGCAAAGGCCTGAAATAACCGCCCCACCTGGCTGACCAGCTCGGCCTTCAGCCACTCGATGAGACGCAGGCGGCGCAGAATATCTGGTTCATGGGATAGCACCGAACGACCCCTCCTTGCTGCAGTGGATATTATTCGCCGCGGCAGTGCCTTTCTTCCTGCCGGCTACCGGCTTTACCCACATTCTTCTTCCGCCGCGGCGCTGTCAAGGAGCCGGACGGCTTCTTCGGCGGGAAGCTCTTCGACTTTTTTCAGTTTCCGCTCAATAGTGCGCGACTTGCGGGCCGCTGTTTCGATCGAGGCGGACGCTTCCTGCAGTTTGCGGCTCGTTTTGTCCAAAAGATCACCAAACTTGCTAAATTCGGTCTTAACGGCGCCGAGCAGCTGCCATACTTCGGCGCTACGCTTTTCGATGGCCAGCGTCCGAAAGCCCATCTGCAGGCTGCTGAGCAGGGCGGCGAGCGTCGTCGGCCCGGTGACGATGACGCGGTAATCCCGGATCAGACTGTCGCACAGCCCGGGCCGGCGCAATACTTCGGCGTACAAACCTTCAATGGGGAGAAAGAGAATGGCGAACTCGGTAGTATGGGGGACGCTGATATATTTGGCGGCAATATCGCGCGCCTCGGCCCGAAGGCGGTTCTCCAGGGCTCTCGCCGCCTCTTCCGCCAGCTTGGCATCGGCCTTATCCTGGGCATCCAGCAGGCGCTGGTAGTCTTCCTGCGGAAACTTGGCGTCAATGGGCAGCCACACCGGCGCCGCCTCCCCATCGCGCCCCGGCAGTTTGACGGCAAACTCCACCCGTTCCGACGACCCTGGCTTGGTGGCCACGTTTTGGGCGTACTGGTCAGGAGTAAGGATTTGCTCGAGCAGCCCGGCCAGTTGGTATTCTCCCCAGATGCCACGGGCTTTAACATTGGTCAGCACCCGCTTTAAGTCGCCTACGCCAGTGGCGAGAGCCTGCATCTCGCCCAGCCCCTTGTGCACCTGTTCCAAGCGCTCGCTAACCAGGCGAAAGCTCTCGCCCAGGCGCTTTTCCAGCGTGGCGTGTAGCTTTTCGTCCACCGTGCGGCGCATTTCCTCAAGCCGGCGGCTATTGTCATCGCGCAGCGCTTTGAGCTGGCCGTCCACGACCTCGCGCAGCTTATCCAGCCGCTGCTCATTGCTCTCCCGCATGGCCTGGACTTCCTCCCGTAGCCGGTCGGCTTTCTGGTCGCTGGTCCGGGTGAAATTCTGCAAGATATTGGCAAAAGCCTCCAGTTGGGCCATCTGGGTACCGGTGTTTTCATGGAGACGGCGCAGGACAGCCTCCTGAAACCGTCCGACCGTTCCGACCAATTCTTCCCGCAGCATACGGGCGGTTTCGGCTGCTTCACTCCGGTTTTGCGCCGCTTCGGCCCGCAGGATGCGCTCCAGCCGGTCGAGAGCTTTTTCAAAGGGGGCCAGTTCGGCGGTCCGACCACTGCGAAGAAGCAGCAGGAGGAGCAGGGCAAGGACGGCAATATTAAGTATCAGGCTGATTATGGCTAAGTCAGACATTGTGCACCTCCGGCAAATAGGCATGTTATCTGATATTTCCCGTAAATCAAGAAAATCCCTGCCGGCCGCAGCTAGGTAGCGCAGCTTGGACCGGTAAAAACAAAAGAGCCGGAGAAAAATTCCCGGCTCTTTGGTCTTATTCCGCCGTAAACGGCAGGAGGGCCATATTACGCGCGCGTTTAATGGCAAGTGTGAGTTGACGTTGATGTCTGGCGCAGTTGCCCGAGATGCGGCGCGGCAGGATTTTGCCCCGCTCGGTGATAAACCGGCGCAGTCTGGGCACATCTTTGTAGTCAACACGTTCTATCTTGTCAACGCAGAAACTGCAAACCTTTTTCTTCGGTTTTCTGCCTCGTTCGCGTTTCACCTAACCTTTACCTCCCTTTAAAATGGTATTTCCTCTTCAGGAGGGAAGACGTCGCTGCCAATGGACGACACGTCGAAGGAACCGCTGCCACCGCCGGCAGCAGCCGTTTGCTTGCGCTCCAGAAACTCGATGCTCAGGGCGACGACCTCGGCAACCCGCCGTTTTTGGCCGTCAGGAGTTTCATAGGAGCGGATTTGCAAGCGCCCTTCTACCAAAATCCGCTGTCCTTTGGTAAGGTTATTTCCACAAGTTTCGGCCAGTCGTTCCCACGCGACAATGGGAATAAAATCGGTCTGCTGTTGTCCCTGGCTAACATAGCGGTTAACGGCGAGGTTAAACGACGCTACCGCTTTGCCTGTTTGCGTATAGCGAACTTCCGGGTCCTGGGCGAGACGACCGACTAAGATAACCTTATTCATGGCAAATCCTCCTGGCCTATTCGTCTTCTTTAATAACCATATGACGCAAAATCTCGTCCGTAATCTTCATTACGCGCTCAAGCTCGAACACGGCTTTGGGCTCGGCGTCGAAATAAATGACGCAGTAGAAGCCCTCGGTGAAGTCTTTCACCGGGTAGGCCAGGCGCCGCTTGCCCCAACGGTCGATTTTCTCAATGTTGCCGCCGTTGTTTTTAATGAGGTTCTCAAACTTGGCAATTACCGCAGCGGTCGCTTCTTCGTCGAGCGGCTTCACAATGAACATGACTTCGTATTTTCTCACGAAAATCACCTCCTCCTATGGACTAGTGGCCCCCGTAGGGGCAGGGAAGGTTTGCAATCTAAAATTGAAACCTGCGTCTAGGCCATGTCCTAGACTGATATATTATACCATTATCCTGCAGCGTAATCAAGGGCGTTCTGTGGTGCCCTTTTATTTATCCGCGCGTGCTCATATCATAGCAGTTTTAAAAAGCGCCCGCTCTTTTTAGCAGGACCGGATTTGCCGGCGCCATAAACGGGAGGATGACTGCCTAAGCGGCAGCGGCGAAAGTTTTCCTGTAGTAAATCTGTGCCTATTAAGCAGGGACTTTAGTTTAACAGTTGTATTTTTTAGTCTAATTCTTAGATGTAATTTGTTCAAAATTAACAAGCAGCGGCAGGATTTTAGTACTATTTGGAATAAAAAATATACAAGGCAATATATTTAGATATCTGAATAATATCAGGGGTGATCCGGAAATTGGAACAGGTCAGCCATAAATCCGGTGCGGCCTCAAGCCGGTTAGGTGGACAAAACGCATCGCTGCGGCTGTTACCAATAAAATAGGAAAGGAGATTTAGGCATGAATCCGGTAAAAGTGATTTTAACATTGATTCCGTTTATCTGGACTATTGGTATGATTCCGTTCGTTAACAGAGTAAAGCCTTTTGTATTAGGGTTGCCGTTTTTGGCCTTCTGGCTGATTGCCGGAATTATCGTCGCTTTTTTGTGCATAAGCGCCCTTTATCGCCTCGATAAAAACAAAGACGACGCGGATGTTTAATCTAAATAACCGGCGAAAGGTTGGTGTTGTATGTCAAACGAAGTACTTGCGCTTGTTGTCATCTTCACTTTTGTTATTGTCGCAACAATTGTCGGCATGATTCCTGGGATGAAACAAAAAATGAACCTGGAACAATGGGCGGTTGGCGGCCGCAACTTCGGCCGGTGGCTCAACTGGTTCATTATGGCGGGTGAAATATACACCGCATTTGCCTTTCTTGGCGCCAGCGGCTGGGCCTATGCCCGCGGCGGCCCCACATTTTACATCCTCGGTTATGGCGCCCTGGCTTATCTGGTAGGCTACTACCTATTGCCCGCCATTTCGCCGCTGGGCCGCAAATACGGCCTGATGACCCAGCCGGATTTGGTGGAACATCTATATAAGAGCAGACCCCTGGGCATTCTGACCGCCTGCATCGGCGTCGCGTTTCTCTTGCCTTATCTGCAGCTGCAGCTTACCGGGTTGGGACTCATCATTGAAACTTGTTCCTATGGCCAGATTACCCGCGTGCCGGCAATGCTCATTGCCTTTACCATGGTGGCGACCTTTGTCTATGTCAGCGGCCTGCGGGGCGTAGCCGCGACAGCCATTATCAAAGACGTTGTCATGATGGTTGCTGTCGTCTTTTTTGGGCTGTATCTGCCTATCCATTACTTCGGCAGCGTCGGCGGCATGTTTGAGGCGCTTGACGCGGCCAAACCGGGTTTTCTCGCCTTGCCGGGCGGGACCAAAAACCTCGATGTCAGCTGGGTAATGTCCACCCTCGTGGTGACCAGCTTGGGCTTTTATATGTGGCCCCATTTTTCGGCCAACAGCTTCAGCGCCAAGAACCCCGATGTCTTGCGGCACAACGCCGTATACCTGCCGCTCTATCAGTACTGCCTGATTTTCCCCATGCTGATTGGCTTTACCGCCCTGCTGGTCATTACGCCGCCGCTGAAAACGCCGGATATGGCCTTTATGACCATTGTCCAAAAAGTATTCCCCGGGTGGGCGTTAGGCCTCGTTGGCGGCGCCGGCGCCCTGGCCTGCATGATCCCGGCGGCCGACCTGCTGCTATCTACGTCCATGCTGTTTACCCGTAATATTTACGGTAAAACAATTGGCAAAGACACCAGCCCGGAAAAAATGGGCCAATTAGCCCGGGTAGTCGTCCTTATCCTTACGGCCATAGCTTTGTACCTGGCTATCTACAAACCTAATATGCTTGTCAATCTCCTGCTTACCGGCTACTCCGGCGTAACCCAGTTCTTCCCCATGATTGTCCTGGGAATGTTCTGGAAGAAGGCTACCAAGATAGGAGCATATACCGGCCTTATTGTCGGCGAAGTTATTGTGTTCGCTTTAATTCTCAACAAAATGGATCCCTTCGCCATTGCCGGCTTGAATCTTAATGCCGGGTTCGTGGCCCTGGTGGTTAACATGATTGTATTTGTCAGCGTCAGCTTGCTTACTTACACGCCGGTAGCTGACAAAGACCAATCACCGCAGACGGCGAAAGCATAATACCAATAATTTAAGAAGGCTTTGGTTAAGACGGCGCAGCCGTCAGTAAACCAAAGCCTTCTTTTTATGTCCACCCAACTCGCCTTCCTTAATTTTTAAGGTTCGGTTGTCAAGCGGCTTATTTACCCGCCCGACGCATTTTGCCAGGCAGGCCGTAGGACTGCTTCCAGCCCCGCCACTACCTCCGGCCAAAACAGGTGCTGCTCGCTTTTTATTGCTTCAAGCGCCTGATGCGGCTCCAGCCCGGTTCGGGATTCCCGCCCCGACGTATAAAGGTCAAATGTATCGGCGACTGCGACGATGCTTGCCAGCAAACTGATTTCGCCGCCCCTTATCCCGGCCGGATAACCGCTGCCGTCGCAGCGCTCATGATGCTGGCCAACGACGGTCAAAACCGCGTCTTCCAGTGCCAGCGGCCGGAGCATGTCGCAGCCGACGCGGGGGTGTTGCTTTACCATTAGCACCTCCTCCGGTCGCAGTGGATCAGCACGGTTGATGGCCTCGGGCGGCACCAGTACCATGCCGACGTCGTGTAGCAGCGCGCCAAGGCAGACCGCCTGCCCGGCCTGCCTGGCCAGCCCCAGTTTTTCGCCAATCATGACCGCCAGCAGCGCCACATTCAAAGAATGGGAATAAACCCAGCCTGCATACCCGACCAGCGTTTTCAAGTGAATACTCCAAAAGCTTTGGCGGCCATTTTCGATAAGCTCGCCTACCCGCGCCGCCGCCGCCGCGATCAGTTCCTGGTCCAACCCAGGGATGGCTGCGGTTAGCTTAGCTACTGCAGCAACCACTTGCTCCCCATCTTGCGTTCTGCGGGGGGGGGGGGGGGACGTAAACTCGCCCCCCTGTCGCTTAAGCACTACTTTACGCTCTAGCAGCCGCTGATAGATCTGCGGCGTTATTTTTTTGCCTTTGGCCACCAGTAATACGCCGTCCGCATCATAAATATCGCGGTCGGCAATGCTGATTACCGTCTCTAAGCTGCCGTTTCCGCCTGCCCCTGTCATTACGTTTCCCTCCCCGCAAAACTTGTACGCCAACCAACAGAGAAACATAGATACCAGGTTGCCTACGGAAAAACAGCAAAAAAGCAGGCTTTCCGCCTGCCAACCAGCTTATAGTCGCATCATCATTGCATATATACAACAATTAGCCCTAATGCTAATTGGCAACCTGGCGATCATAGACACCTAATGTCCTTAGACCCATGGCTTTGCGTCCCCGGCTTTCACCGGGTTTGCCCAAATTTTGCATATCAAAATATGTCGATTCCACCTTTCTTTAATTTTTATCATACTATAGTCGTTGGGTCTTGACAAGTCTCTTTTAGGGAAATAAGTCCTATTTTGAGGAATTTAGTCCTATTTTTGGAGAAATAAGTCATATTTGGGAGAATTTAGTCCCAGTTGGCGCCACAGACCGGTCCGGCCGCCGCTTGGGGGTTAGCAACCGCAGCGCCGATCCACCGCTCCAACTCTCTTAACCGATCAATATCCCCCGCTGGCGTAACCGGGGCATTGTTTCCTGACCGGCACCTTATGACAAAGACTTCCTGTTCGCAGATTTAATTCTGCACCAGGAAGTCTTTGTCTTTCCCCTGTTTAAGATTGGCAATTCAGTTAAGGAATATTACCCGGGAAATGGCGGTGTTGCGCTTCTTCATGCTTACACGTTGAACCGGAAATAGACCACGTCGCCGTCTTGCATCACGTAGTCTTTGCCTTCCAGGCGGATAAGGCCCTTTTCCCGGGCCGCGCCGTAGCTGCCGGCGGCAACGAGGTCAGGATAGGACACGACTTCGGCCCGGATAAAGCCGCGCTCAATGTCGCTATGAATTTTGCCGGCCGCCTGCGGCGCCTTGGTACCCTGCCGGATGGTCCAAGCCCGCACTTCCTGCTCGCCGGCGGTGAAAAAGGTAATCAGACCCAAAAGCTTATAACCGGCCTTGATGAGCTTGTCCAGTCCCGATTCAACGAGGCCCAGCTCGGCGAGAAACTGCTTGGCTTCCTCGTCGGACAGCTCGGCAATTTCCGCCTCGAGTTTGGCCGAGACGGCGATCACTTCCGCCCCTTCCCCGGCGGCATACTGTTTCACCACCTGCACATACGGGTTGGCGTCCGGATCGGCTACATCGTCTTCGCTCACATTGGCGACAAATAGCACCGGTTTAAGAGTAAGCAGATTGAGATCGCGCACCAGGGCCTGCTCTTCTTCGCTTAAGCCCAGTCGCCGCGCCGGCTGCCCCTCACCCAGCCCTGCGCGCAGGCGCTCAAGGACGGCAAACTCGCTCTGGGCTTTTTTATCGCCGGCTTTGGCCATTTTTTGAGTGCGTTCAAATCTTTTTTCCACCGTCTCCAGGTCGGCAAGACACAGTTCGGTGTTGATAATCTCGATATCGCGCAAGGGGTTGAGCGCCCCTTCGACATGGGTAATGTTAGCATCGGCAAAGCAGCGTACCACCTGGGCCACGGCATCGACCTGGCGGATATGGGACAGAAACTTGTTGCCCAGCCCCTCACCCTGGGATGCGCCCTTCACCAGCCCGGCGATGTCGACAAATCGCATGGCCGTGGGCGTCGTCTTGCGCGGCTTATACATCGCCGCCAGCTTCCCCAGCCGCTCGTCCGGCACTTCCACCACGCCCACGTTGGGTTCGATGGTGCAGAAGGGGTAGTTGGCCGCTTCCGCCCCTGCCTTGGTAATAGCGTTGAACAAGGTGCTCTTGCCGACATTAGGCAGCCCGACGATACCTACTTCCAAATTGGTGCTCATGTAAACTCCACCTTACTGCAAAGATAATCATGCCAATAAATGGCGCCACAAAGCATGAAAAAATTTTTAACCACTGAGAACGCAGAGGCGCGATATTCATCGCGCTAAAGCCAAAATTATCCCTCTCCGCGTCCTCCGGTTCCCCTCCACTTTTCATGCTAGCGTTAACCTATATATTTTAGACCATCCAGCCGCTATTGGCAAGGCTTCTATCTCTCCCTGTCCCGCCAGTTGACCCAGACGTATTTCAGCCGGGCCATGCCGAGGAGGATAAACACCGACCCGGCAATGACGCCGACGGTGACGTTAATGATGCGGCCAAAATCGGTGCCGATGGCCACGAGGACGATCCCGGTGATAAAGGTGGACAAACCGAGGAATAATTGGGCAAGCATGAATACCTCCGACGGTTAATAAGTTATCATGCTAATATTCTGCCTCGATTACCCTGATTCCTTGCGCCGTCAGGGCTGCCCGCGCGGCCAGCATCTGTTCGCGCCGGGCAGCGGGTACGCCGGCCAGGGGATAGCGGCGGCCAAGGCCTTCCCATTTGGCCCGGCCAAGAGTGTGGTAGGGTAATAGTTCCACGGAAACGGGCCGCGGCAGGCCATGCAGCAGATCGGCCAACGCCGCAAAATCCGCCGCCGTGTCGGTTAAACCGGGAATGACGACATACCGCACCGTCACCGGTGCGCAACCGACTGCCGTCCGCAGGTTTTCGCCAATCGGTCCGGGCGATCTCCCGGTAAGCCAGACATGCTTGTCGGCAAGCGCCGCTTTAATGCTAAACAGCACGGCGTCAGTATAGGGAAGCACCATCGCCATTTTTTCCGGTGAAGCAAAGCCGGCCGTGTCCAAAGTGGTATGAATGCCCTGCCGGCGGCAGGCGCGAAACAGAGCGGCCACAAACTCGGCCTGTAGCAGCGGCTCGCCGCCGCTCACCGTCACCCCGCCGCCGGAAAACCGGTAAAACGCCTCATACCGGGCCAGGTCGGACAGCACCGCGTCAAGGGTGACCGGCCGGCCGGTCGGCTGCCACGTGTCGGGGTTGTGACAGAATTTACAGCGCAAGGCGCAGCCGGCGAGAAACAGGACATAGCGAATGCCCTGTCCGTCGACGGTACCGCAGGGTTCACAGGAGTGGCAAAGGCCGAGCGGCATAAATCTCTCCTTACAGCCTTTCATAGAAGGTGCGCTCCAGCACTTCGCGTTGCTGCCGGGGCGACAGTTTCGTAAAGTGAACGGCATACCCCGAGACGCGGATGGTGAGATGGGGATAATGTTCAGGATGAGCTATGGCATCCTCCAGGACACGGCGGTCCAAGACATTGACATTAATATGATGTCCTCCCTGCGCGGCATAGGCGTCGAGGATGCCCACCAGGTTGTCCCGCCGTGCCGCCGCCGTTTTGCCTAAAGCGGGTGGCAAGACGGAGAAAGTGTACGAAATACCGTCCTGGCAGTCGTCGTATGACAGTTTGGTAATCGACCGGAGGGCGGCCAGCGCTCCGCGGCGGTCGCGCCCATGCATGGGGTTGGCGCCAGGAGCAAAGGGCTCGCCGGCTTTGCGGCCGTCGGGCGTGGTTCCCGTTTTTTGGCCGTAAACCACATTAGAGGTAATGGTGAGTATGGACAGAGTATGCTGAGCCCCCCGATAGGCGGCATGTTCCTTCAGTCTGGCGCTAAATTCGGCGCACACCTCGGCGGCGATGGCGTCTACCCGGTCGTCGTCATTGCCGAAATAGGGGAAGTCGCCGTCAGCGACGAAGTCCACAGCCAGACCCCGCTCGTCGCGCAGCGCTTTTACTTTGCCGTAGCGGATGGCGCTCAAGCCGTCGGCCACCACCGACAAGCCGGCCGCGCCGAAGGCCATCAGCCGCCCGACTTCCGTATCATGGAGCGCCATCTGCGCGCTCTCGTAGGCGTATTTGTCGTGCATATAGTGGATAAGGTTCATGGTATTGACATACAGACCGGCCAGCCAGGCGAGGACGCGGGAAAAGTTTTGCCGCACCTCGTCGTAATCGAGATATTCGCCCTGCGGCAGCGGCAAGGCCGGTCCCACCTGTTCGCCGGTTACTTCATCGCGGCCGCCGTTGATGGCGTAAAGCAGCGCCTTGGCCAGATTAGCCCGGGCGCCGAAGAACTGCATCTGCTTACCCACTTTCATGGCCGAGACGCAACAGGCGATGGCATAATCGTCGCCATAGACCGGGCGCATCACGTCGTCGTTTTCATACTGAATGGCGCTCGTGTCCAGCGATACCTGGGTACAAAACCGCTTAAAGCCGTCGGGCAGCTGTGTTGACCACAGCACCGTCAGGTTGGGCTCAGGCGCCGGTCCCAGATTATACAGTGTTTGCAGGATGCGGAAAGAAGTGCGGGTGACCAGCGTCCGGCCATCCAGGCCCATGCCGCCGATGGCCTCCGTTACCCACAGCGGGTCGCCGGCAAACAGCTCGTTATATTCAGGAGTGCGCAGCTGCCGGGCTAGCCGCAGTTTAATCACCAACTGGTCAATCAGCTCCTGCGCCTCCTCTTCGCTGATGCGGCCGGCAGCCAGGTCCCGTTCCAGGTAAATGTCAAGAAACGTCGACACGCGTCCCAGGGACATGGCGGCGCCGTTTTGCTCCTTAATGGCGGCCAGGTAGCCGAAATACAGCCACTGCACCGCTTCGCCGGCGTCGGCCGCCGGGCGGGTAATGTCAAAACCGTAGGCGGCGGCCATTTTGGCCATATCCTCTAAGGCGGCGATTTGCATGGCGACCTCCTCGCGGAGCCGGATAACTTCTTCCGTCATCGGCATTGCCGCCAGTCGGCCAAGGTCGGCCTGTTTGGCCGCGATCAGGCGGTCCGTGCCGTACAGGGCTACCCGACGGTAGTCGCCGATGATGCGGCCCCGTCCATAGGCGTCAGGCAGACCCGTGATAATGCCTACCCTTCTCGCCTGTTTCATTTCTTCGGTATAAGCGCGAAAAACGGCGGTATTGTGGGTTACGCGGTGCTCGTGATAAATAGCCGATATGGCCGGATTAAGGCGGTAGCCATAGGCCTCGCAGGCCTGCTCGGCCATGCGGATGCCACCGCTGACAATGACGCCGCGCTTAAGCGGCGCATCGGTCTGCAGACCAACGATTTTCTCAAGGTCGCGGTCGATATATCCCGGCGCATGCGCCGTGATAGTGGAAACCTTTTCGGTATCGACGGCGAGCACGCCGCCGGCGGCGCGCTCAGCGGCCAGTAGGCGGCAGCATTTGTCCCACAGCTTGGCCGTCCGCGCCGTAGGGCCAGTAAGAAAGGCACCGTCCCCTGTATAGGGAGTATAGTTGTGCTGAATAAAGTCGCGGACATCGATTGTCTCTGTCCACCGTCCGGGGCGAAACCCCTGCCATGCATTCATAACCATAACTCTCTTCTCCTCCTGCCAAAAACTCGTGTCTACCCTGAAAATCAATAGCTTTAAAACGATAAATATCGGTTTTCATAGTCCCGCTCGGCTTCACTTTCCCAGTACCACTTAACCCCAAAAAATAAATACCGCCTGGGCTAATTTTTGCCCAGGCGGTCGGCTTTCACCAGATACAGTCCACGTGGTTGCTTCCACTAATCCGCCAGTCCTGTATCCTGTCTATCAGGTTGTTATGTTTCAATTATAAACCGGCCCGCATCCACCGTCAACACGCAAGAATTTTCGTAATGTTTTACAGCAGGTTTTCCATTTCTTTAACATATTTCTTGATATTTGCCACCGACGCAGCAAGCTGCTCCTGTTCCGCCGCCGACAGTTTAAGCGGCAAAACCGGACCGGCGCCGTGGCGACCGACAACGGTCGGCAGGCTTAACGCCACCCCGTGCTGCTCATTATAGGTGCAGACCGGCAGCACTGCCCGGCTGTCGCGGACGATGGCCTCGAGAACGGCGCAGGCCGCCGTAGCCGGGGCAAAAACGGTGCCGCCCTTAAGGGCAATAACCTCACTGGAGGCTCGCACAACATCTTCGATAATGGCGGCCAGTTTGGCCTGGTCGTAAGCCGGTAGAGCGGTAAGGGCCACGCCGCGCACCGAAACCTGGGATGTGAGGCAGACCATCGTCTCGCCATGTTCGCCCACCACATAAGCGTCAACGTCCCGGGCGTCGGCGTCGAACGCAGCCGCCAGGTAGGAGCGGTAGCGGGCGGTATCCAAAACAGTGCCCATGCCGATAACGCGGCCAACCGGCAGGCCGGATACCTGATAGGCCAATTGGGTCATAACATCAAGCGGATTGGTTACCATGAAAATAATACAGTTAGGGCTGTAGTGCACGGCTTGGCGCACCAGATCGGCAATGAGGGCGGCGTTGCGGGACAGGAGCAGCACCCGCGGCTCATCGGCTTTACGGGGAATGCCGGCGGTAATGACGACAATGTCCGCGCCGGCCGTGTCCGCCATCTCCCCATGGCGAATCCGCGCCGGGGGCGCAAAGGACAGGCACTGGAGCATGTCGAGGGCTTCGCCGCGGGCTTTGTCCCGGGCGGCGTCCACCATCACGATTTCGTGCGCCAGCCCTTTCAGCATGGCCGTATAGCCAATTGCCGCACCCACTTTACCACTGCCGACAATCGCTATCTTCATGAAGTCCACCCCTTTTCACCATCGCTAGATTTAGTTCCTTTACCACCTTTTAGTGCAAATTTCATGCCAATTTTTCAACCACTAACGCGATTGTTGCCGCGCCGCCAAGTCCGGGGCAAAGTCCGACGAAGCAGCGCGGTCCGGGTGGACAACAGTAAAACAGCACCGTTTCATTGTGAAACAGTGCTGTTCATTTTGAACTATCGCTCTCTATGCCCATTTCTCGCAGTTTGCGCCATAAAGTCGACCGACCAATGCCGAGCAGCCGAGCGGCCTGTTGTTTATTGCCGTTGGCGCGGGCCAGGGCGTCCCGGATAGCGACCGCCTCAGCCGCCTTCATTCCCGGCGCGGCCGGGCGGTCGGCAGGGGACAGGCGGCGCTCAAGACATTGCCGCACCTCGGCGGCGGTAATTACCGGTCCTGCCGCCAGCGCCATCAGCCGGCCAACGACATTGTGCAGTTCCCGAATGTTGCCCGGCCAGTCATAGGCGGCAAGCAGCGCCAGCCCTTCATCGTCCATTCCCCGGACGTTACGGCGGTATTTCTGGTTAAACTCGTCGATGAATTTGCGGACGAAGAGCGGAATATCCTGCTTGCGGGCTCTGAGTGGCGGCACTTCCAGCGTAAGCACATCGAGCCGGTAATATAAATCCTCGCGGAAGCGTCCGGCAGCGACCATCGCCCGCAGATCGCGGTTGGTAGCGGCAATCACCCGGATATCGACGGGGATAACGCGGTCATCGCCGATACGGTATATTTCATGCTCCTGTAGCACCCGCAGCAGCCTGGCCTGCAGCTCTTCCGCCATTTCGCCGATTTCGTCCAAAAAAATTGTGCCGCCGTGGGCTTGTTCGAACAGACCGACCTTGCCGCCTTTTTTCGCGCCCGTAAAGGCCCCCTCGGCATAGCCGAAGAGCTCGCTTTCCAGCACCGTCGCCGGAATGGCCGCGCAGTTTACCGCCACGAACGGGCCGTACCGGCGCGGACTGGCCGCATGAATGGCATGGGCGAAGTATTCTTTGCCCACTCCGGTTTCCCCCTGAATGAGGACGGTGGCATCCACTTCGGCAAAGCGGCGGGCCTCGTCAATGACCGTGCGCATTGCCGGCGCGGCCGTTTCCTCCAGTTCCAAAAAGGTATGGCGCGCCAGGCGGCCCCGCCGGGCCAGCTCCTGCCGCGTCCGCCGTTCAATGTCCTGAAACTGGCGTAGTTCCTGCAGTGTGGCCACCGCTCCCGCCGTTTCGTCGCCTACGGTAATTGGTAAATAGTTGATCACCACTTCGCGCCCGTCCTCCAGCCGTTCTATCGAACCGGTGAGCCGCTCGCCGAGGCGACCATACCGGCGCAGTTTGGTCAGGAAAGGATGGTTATCGGGAGCGCCGTGCGCCGGCGTGAGCAGACGACGAGCTTCCCGGTTAAGCGCTGTTACCGCGCCGGCGTTGTCCACGGCGATAATGCCATAGTCTACCGAATTAATAATCGTCTCAATCCGGCGGGCATTAGCCTCTTCCATGCGCTGGATGGTGAGCATCTGCCGGGATAGCTCCAGGGCGTGACGGATGCCCTCCGGCCCGGATCGCAGCAGGATGCCGCGCAGGCCATGGGCTTCGGCTTCGTCGACCACCGCCTGGTTGCCGATAATACAGGCCGCTCCCGCCCGAACCGCCTGGTCGACACCGGCCCGGTAGCGCCGGTAGTCGTCAATGGCAATCTTCCGGGCTTTGTCCTGCACGCCAAGAATTTCTTCAATGGCCGCCAGCCCGGTCAGCACTTCCTGCCGGTCGACGATGGCCACCGGCCCGCCGGCCGCCTGCGCTTCTAGCAAAGCCCGCAAAAGATCGAAGCCGGTAAACTTTACTTCCACCAGCGGCACCTGGGGCAGGGCAGCGGCAATCATGCCGCAAGTTACGCCGCGGCTAATCAGCACCCTTGCCCCTTCGGCCACGGCCTGCCGGGCGGCGGCCACCCCGGCGGCCAGCCGGGCCTGGACGACGCTTACGGCGTTATCGCCGGCGGCCAGCTGGCGGGTAAGACTGGCCCAGTCGGCATGGGTTGCGATTACGACGATGTCGGGCATGAACTTTCTCCGCCTGCCGCCGGCTGGATAATCGCTTTTACGGCTTTTTCAAATTTAGGCCGGGGCAGCATGACCTGTCGGCCGCAGCCCAGGCACTTAATGCGAAAGTCGATGCCGGTCCGCAGGACTTCCCAACGGTCTGAGCCGCACGGATGCGTTTTTTTCATTTTTACAATATCGCCAACCTGATAACGGACAATCATCGTTTTCCCCCCTGCTCGGTCAGGTCACGGATGGCAGACGTCGCCGGCGGCGGCACCTGGGCGGCGGCAAACAGCTCCTTGATGCGCTGCCGGAGCGCCGCTTCCACTTTCGTTTGTTCGAGCGGTACGGTTTTCGCCACCAGGCGGATAACAAGATCATAGGTGCGCAGATCAACCACCCCTACCACTTTGGGCCCCTCAATGACTTCCGCCAGTTCCTTGGCGACCTCGTCGCAGGCCTGATTGAGCAGCGCCATTACCTGGGCAAGGTCGGCCTCATATGATACCGGCACATTAACAACTGCTTGCATCGTACCCCGCGTGTGGTTGCTTACCCGGGAAATTTGGCCATTGGGAATAATGTGCAACACGCCGTTGCCATCCCGCAGTTTCGTTACCCGAAAACCCATTTCTTCCACCGTGCCGGCGATATCGCCGGTAACGATATAATCGCCGATGGCGTACTGGTCTTCGAGAATGATAAAAAATCCGGTCATAAAGTCCCGAATCAGGCTTTGCGCGCCCACGCCAAGGGCCAAGCCCACGATACCGGCGCCGGCAATCAGCGAGGTGGTGTCAATGCTGAATTCCTGCAGCACCATGACGCTGGCGATAAAATAAAGGCTGTAGCGGGCAATACTCTGGGCCAGGCCGCTTAGCGTACGCGCCCGCTTTTCATTCATGTTAAGCGATTTAAACCCCGCCTGGGCCAGAAAAAACCTTTCAATGACGACGCGGGCAAAGCGCACGGTCAGGCTGACAGTAAGAATAATAGCCGCAATCCGCACAACTTTGCCGCCAAATTGTAACCAAAACGCAGATGACAAAAAATCGCTCACTGGCTACCTCCTGGTACCGGTGATTGGTATTCTTGCAAAAGCTCATACACCCTCCGGCCGGCGTCCCGGCTGAAGAGCCGTGACCACCGCACCTTGGCGGTCGCCAGCGCCGCCAGCACGGCCGCTTCATCGGCGGCGGCAAACAGCAGGCACTGACCGCAGCTCAGCGACACCTCCCGCGGGGTTGGCGCCGCCGCGACCGCGATGCCGGCCGCGGCGAGAACCTTTTCCGCCCGGAGGGCATGGTGGACGGAAACAAAGGTGATCAACCGGTCGTATTCGTGAAACGTAGATATTCACCGCCTATAAGGTAATAGCTTGATGCGACGTGATTTCGTCTACAATCGCAAACATATTGGTGACTTCACCGACAGCCAGTTTCTCCTTTAGCCCGAAGTAGTCGAGACAAGTGCCGCAGGCCCGCACGGCTACCCCTTTCGCGGCCAGTGTCCGCAAATGGTCTAAAACCGGCGAACCTTCGACGGCAAGCCGGACGGCGCCATTCATAAGGAGCACCGCCCGCGGCAGCGGCTCTTTCTCCGTAAGGGTAAACAGAAAGGACTTCATTAGTACCTCCCCCAGCTCGCTGCTGCCATGGCCCAGCCCGGCGCCGGTCAACAGATAGACCGGGCCGCCGGCCGTGGCAGCCGCCATGGCCGGGGCCGCTCCGGCGGTCTGAGCTTCTTGCCCTTTGGTAATCGTAAGATAATAATGGCCGTCTTTTTCCTCGACCCGGACACCGTAGCCGTTCGCCGTAGCGAATTTAACCACGTTCTCCTTGGCGACGGCATTATCGACAATGGTGGTAACAATCCCCTGATCGATACTGTCAAGCGCCTTTTTGGTGGCAATTACCGGTTGGGGACAAGCCAACCCCCGCGCATCCACGTTAATCGACATAAATTTCGCCATTCCCTTCCTTAGTTACTTCACCGATGATGGCCGCAGCAGCCAAACCGCGCCCGTGCAGCTCAGCCAACAGCTCACGGGCGCATACCGCCGGCAGGCTGAAGAGCAGGCCGCCTGAGGTCTGCGGGTCAAAGCAGAGGTCGCGAATATTTTCCGGCACGGCACCGACAAAGGTTACCGTTTTAAGATAATCGCGGTTAGCATAGGCCCCGGCCGGCACAAAGCCCATCGCCGCCGCGGCCGCCGCCTCAGGCAAGAGCGGCAGGGCAGCGCTATGGACCGTGACCTGCACCCGGCTGGCGCTGGCCAGTTCAAAAAGGTGGCCGAGCAGGCCGAAGCCGGTGATATCCGTGCAGGCGTTTACCGGATAACCTTCCGCCGCTTCCGCGGCGTAGCGGTTGAGAGCGGCCATGCTTTCCGCCGCCGCCCGTACCCCTTCGGCAAACATGTCGGCCTTGGCCGCCGTAGCGAGCACCCCTGTCCCCAGCGGTTTGGTAAGAATTAACAGATCCCCTGCTTTCGCGCCGGCATTGGTCAATATCCGGTCAGGATGAGCAATGCCGGTAACGCTGAGGCCGTATTTGGGTTCGGCGTCATTGACGGTGTGTCCGCCGACGATGACGGCGCCGGCCTCACTCACCTTGTCCTGTCCGCCTTGCAAAATGGCAAGTAGCACTTCCGGCGGCAACGAACAGGTGGGAAACGCGACAATGTTCATCGCCGTGAGCGGCCGGCCGCCCATGGCATACACATCGCTCAGGGCGTTGGCGGCGGCAATTTGGCCGAAGGTATACGGATCGTCCACGATGGGTGTGAAAAAATCAACGGTTTGAATAAGGGCAATCTCATCGTTTAATTTATAAACGCCGGCGTCGTCAGCCGTATCATGCCCCACGAGCAGACGCGGATCAGCCGGCGGTGTCAGTTGGCGCAGAACCTGCGCCAGGGCTCCCGGCCCGATTTTGGCCGCTCAGCCGCCGCTTTTGGTATAGTGGGTCAGCATAATACGGTCGGCTTTTGCCATAAGCAATCATCCTTTCGTCGCAATGAAAACCAATAAGTAAGTGGCCCAAAGAGGTAATCATGCCAATAAATCGGCACCACAATCGATGGAAAGCAATGCCAGCGAACCACTTTCTATTTCCGATTGCCACTTTCCAGGGTAGATATATAAATATATCTATGCTCTCTTATATATTTAGTTTATACGTTGCCAGGGAAAATCCTTTTCGCTACGTTTTGCCAACCCGCCACGACGCGCATATAATGGTACAGCATTATACGGCAAGCGAGGCGAAAATGATGAGCGGAGCCAGCCAAACACCGTCGTCAATCATCGATTTAATTTTGGCGGACGTTAATGCTATTGTTCCCAATTTTAATTCACTTGTCAGCTCCTACCGGCTGCTGGTCGGCGCCGCCGAAGAAATCCGCCGCACGCCGGGCGTCTGCCCCGATGTTTTCGAACGGGCCGTCCGGCGCTATGACAATACCGGCACACTGATTGACATTCTAATTGAACTGTTATGCTGTAAAATTGCCTTTAGCGCCCAGTTCCTTACCGTCTCGTGCGCGCCGGTCGATCTCTTCCGCCTACTCGCCAGCCGCGACCCCGCCACCGATACGCCCCATTGCACGGCGGAACAAGTTGTCATCATGGAAGCGGTACGGCGGGTCTTGCTGCAATATTGCCATGATGGGCCCTGCCTGCCCTACAACCCGGTCGTTTGTCCTACCCCCGCGGCGAAACCGCCGGCGCCGAAGCCGCCGAAGACAGCGCCGCCAAAAAACAGTGATATTGCCGAGGTGGTATTCAGGGAAGAAGCAGCGCCGCCAAACAGTGATATTGCCGAGGTGGTATTCACGGAAGAAATTGCCGGTGGCACCGTCAAGGAGCAGCAATTCCCGTCGCCGCGCGAGCCGGCGCCAACGGCAAAAGCCGCTCCCGCTAGTGCCGGGCCTGAGCCCGAGCCGGCGAAAAGCCGCCTGCGTCCCCGCCATTTACTTAACTGGCAGCTTAGCACCAAGCCGAAAAGGTAACGCCGCTTCATCAAAACTGCTGCGGGAAGGAGTGAACCGATGGCCCTCCCAGCCGACGTCCACGATATCGTAGAAGTGTTTTTAATCCAAAACCTGGCGGCGCTTGGTTCGCCCACCGTCGCCCTCATTTTCCCGGCTGACCCGCTTTTGATCCAAACTGTGGTTATTAACAGTTTTGACCGTCTCACCCTCCCGTCCGATTACCAGGAGATTTTGGACATCATCGTCCTGTACCGCCTATGAGGGTTAGCCCTAACTTAGCCAATTAACCGGACAAACGCTCAGTAATATGCTATCATAAAAACAAGGATCTAAAACGGCTAAATACATAAGAAGCGGGTGAAAATATGGAAGAGCTGCTAAAACAGCTGGTGGAAGGACAAAAACAAATTTTTGGCCGCCTTGAGCACATCGAGTCTGCCATTGCCGGCGTCAGGGAAGAACTGAAAGCCGACATCGCCGGTGTCAGGGAAGAATTAAAAGCCGACATCGCTGACGTCAGGAAAGAACTGAAAGCCGACATTGCCGCCGTCAAAGCCGAATTAAAAGAAGACATTGCTACCCTTGATGCCAAGGTGGAAGATTATGCTGCTGAACAGCAAAAGGACATCAAATATCTCCTGGAACTTATTTATGCCCGCATGGCGACCAAAGAAAGCGTCGACCAGATTGCGGCCTGTCAGGCCGAACATACCCGGATCCTTAATTTATTATCCGCCCGTTCTATTAAACACGAAGCCGAAATTGAGCATTTGAAGCTGGCAAAATAACAATACTCTAACCACAGTATCTCAAAAAGTCCCCCTGGGTAGACCTGGCGGTTAACGCCAAGCTACACAGGGGGTTTTTGCGGTGGTAAGATAGGCTTGCTTACAGTTTTCCCCGCCGCGCTCAGGCGCCAAAGTCTTCGTGGCAGCCGCACGGCTCCAGGTGAATGACAACATCACACGGTCCAAGGGCGCTAGCAATGGCCGCCTCAATTTCATCGCAAACTGCGTGGGCTTTGTCCAGCTGCATGTCTTTGTGCAAAATCAGGTGAACGTCAATATGGCGCATACAGCCCGAACGGCGGGTCCGCAGGCGGTGATAGGCAATGACGCCGGGGTGACTGGCCAGTATATTGCCAATAAGTTCTTCCTCCTCCGGCGGGAGACTAACGTCGGTCAGCTCATTTAAACTCTTTTTCGTCATAGTGTAGCCTGCCTTTAGCACAATCACGGCGACAACAATGGCGATGGCCGGGTCTAGCCAATTAACACCGGTTAAATTTATAACCGCCAGGCCCACGAGCACGCCGGCCGACGTCCAGATATCGGCCTTGAGGTGGATGGCGTCAGCTTCCAGCGCCTGGGACCCGGTCGCCCGTGCCACCTTCATTAGCCGCTCCGCTACGGCATAGTTGACGCCGATCGAAACCAGCATGACGGCGATACCATATTCCAGATAGGCCGGCGCGTGGCCGCTGGCCAGCTTTTCCACCGCCTCATACATAATCCAGATTGCGGCCAGAACAATAAGAAAGGCCTCGGCCGCCGCCGACAGGTTTTCGAACTTACCATGACCGTAGGCATGCTGCGCATCAGGCGGCTGGCTCGACTTGCGGACGGCGTAATAGGCAATAAGGGCGGCTAAGAGGTCAACCCCCGAATGGGCGGCCTCAGAGATAATGCTGACCGCGCCGCTATAGAAGCCCACAATTAGTTTTAGCAGCACCAAAAGCGTATTAGAAATCACCGACAACCTCGCCGTGCGCTGTTTAAGCGCTTCTGCATTTTCCATGTCATTCCCTCCAAAACAAAAAGACCTGCCCCCTTAAGGTGCAGGTCCCGCAGAGCCTTTCTGCTGCAAACGCCCGGCTGCACTGCCTTACGGCAGCCGCCTGTTCCTGTTGTATTATATTAACATGGTGGAGGAAATGTGTAAAGGCGGAAAGCGTCCGCAATAATCAACCAATTTGCGCCACATGGGCTACCGTAAAGCCTATCTTGGCTAAACGGGCCGTAAGCTCGGTCACGTCACGCACGTCGGCGCGGATGACCAGTTCGGCCTTGTCGTCGCCGTTTTTATAGCAGGCCAGGCTGCTAATATTAATACCCAGTTCTTTGAACACTTCCGTAATGTCATGGATTACTCCAACAGTGTCGGTTACGTTGATGGTCAGGCGCACTTTTCCTTCCGGCAGCCCCATAACATCAACAAAGGTCTTAAAAATATCGGTTTCGGTGATGATGCCCACCACCGCGCCGGCCGCATTGACCACTACCAGGCCACCGATTTTATTGTTATACATCAGCAGGGCTGCTTCTTCAATCGTGGCATCGTCGCGGATAGTAATAACATTGGTGCGCATTACCTCTTTCACCTGCATTTTGGCGAGCAGGTAGTTGAGTTCAAAGATGGAAAGCGTTGTCGCCGGCGAGGGCGAGACTTCCCGCAGGTCGCGGTCGGTGACGATACCTACCAGCCGGCCTTTATCCACTACCGGCAACCGGCGGAACTTGTGGCTCCGCATGATTTCGAAGGCGTCGGCCACTGTCGCCGTAGGGCTGATGGTCACAGGATTGGGAGTCATCCGTTTGGCCACAAACATACTCTGCACCCTCCTTGTTTATATAACTCAGGCCAGCCACCTGGTCGCGATCAGCCGCCCAGATAGGCCTTACGGACCGCCTCGCTTTGCGCCAGGTCGGCGGCCTTGCCGGCCAGGGTGATGCGGCCGGTTTCAAGCACATAGGCCTGGTGGGCAATGGACAGGGCCATGTGGGCGTTCTGCTCGACCAGCAGGATGGTGGTGCCGCTCGCATTGATTTCCTTAATAATTGAAAATATTTCTTTGACCAAAAGGGGCGCGAGTCCCATGGACGGTTCGTCCAACAAGAGTAGCCGCGGTCGGCTCATCAGGGCGCGCCCCATGGCCAGCATCTGCTGCTCGCCGCCGGACAGAGTGCCGGCAATCTGACTCCGCCGCTCGGCCAGGCGGGGAAAGCGGGCAAACACCTTCTCCAGGTCGGCGGCGACGCCGGCACTGTCCTTACGGGTATAAGCGCCCAATTCCAGATTCTCCAAAACCGTCATATTGGCAAAAATACGGCGGCCTTCCGGCACTTGGGAAATACCCATTTTGACGATATCCTGGGCCGGCAGGCCGGCAATATTTTTGCCTTCAAACAGGATTTGCCCAGTTTTGGGTTTAAGCAAGCCGGAAATAGTCCGCAAGGTGGTGCTTTTGCCGGCGCCGTTGGCGCCGATAAGGGTGACGATTTCCCCTTCTTTTACTTCTACGCTTATGCTCTTCAAGGCATGAATAGCACCATAGTATACGCTAATATTATCAAGTTTGAGCATCAGTGCACCTCCTCGCCGAGGTAGGCCTCGATGACGCGTGGGTTGGTCTTAATTTCCTGCGGTGTGCCATGGGCGATAACGCTGCCGTAATCAAGCACGTAGATGCGCTCGCACACCCCCATAACCAAGCTCATATCGTGTTCAATCAGCAGAATGGTTAAATTAAACTGGTGGCGGATCCAGCGGATCATTTCCATCAGCTGCTGGGTCTCCTGGGGGTTCATGCCGGCTGCCGGCTCGTCAAGCAGCAGCAGTCTGGGCTGGGCGGCCAGCGCCCGGGCGATTTCGAGGCGGCGCTGCTCGCCGTAGGAGAGATTTTTGGCTATTTCATCTTTTTTATCGGCCAGTTGGAAAATTTCAAGAAACCGGAGCGCCTTGGCCTCAATTTCCGCTTCCTCCTGCCAGTAGCGCCCCAGGCGCAGGATGGACTCGACCAGGCCGTAGCGCACATGGAAGTGGTAGGCGATTTTCACATTGTCCAGCACAGTAAGGTCGGCAAACAGGCGGATATTCTGAAAGGTACGGGCAATACCGCGCTGGGTTATCTGAAAGGGGCGCAGGCCCACGACGCTTTTGCCGTCAAATTCGATTTCTCCCTCGGTCGGCTCATAAACGCCGGTGAGCAGGTTAAATACCGTAGTTTTGCCGGCGCCGTTGGGGCCGATAAGTCCAACCAGCTCGCCGGGCTGGATTTCGATATTGACGTTGGAGACGGCACGCAGTCCGCCAAACACTTTGGATAATTTAGTTGCTTTGAGCAGTGCCACGGACGCCACCTCCCCGCAGTTTGCCAAATAGTTTAAGACTAAGCTCTTTATTGCCGAACAGCCCCTGGGGCCGGTACAGCATCAGGGCGATGAGGAGCAGCGAGTAGATAACCATCCGCCACTCGGGATAGCCGGCCAGCGCTGCCGAGACAAAGGTAAGCAGGATGGCGGCGGTAATGGAGCCGGTAAGGCTGCCCAGGCCGCCGAGAACCACCATGGTCAGGATGTCAAAGGATTTCATGAACGTAAACGATGCCGGATGGGCGATATAAAAGTAGTGGGAAAAGAGGGCGCCGGCAACACCGGCAAAGGCGGCGCCGATCGTAAAGGCCAGCACCTTGTACCGCGTCGTGTCAACCCCCATGGCCTCGGCGGCAATTTCGTTCTCGCGAATGGAAATGCAAGCCCGGCCGTGACTGGAGTTGATGAAGTTTTTTATAACGAAAATGGTGAACACCATGGCCCAAAACACCCAGGTAAAACTGGTATAGCGGGGAATGCCCATAAAGCCCGAGGCGCCGCCCACATAGGGGATGTTAAGAATGGTAATCCGGATGATTTCCCCCAGACCTAAGGTGGCAATCGCCAGATAGTCGCCGCTCAGCCTGAGGGTTGGCAGACCAATGACAAATCCGAGCACGCCGGCAGCGACGGCGCCGGCAATAATGGCAAGGATGAATGGAACCTGGAACTTGACGGTCAGCACGGCGCTCAGGTACGCGCCAACGGCCATAAAGCCGGCGTGTCCGATGGAAAACTGACCGGTAAAGCCGTTGATAAGATTAAGGCTGACGGCGAGAATAATGTTGATGCAGATCAGAATAATATTGAGCAACCAGAAGGAGCCGATAATATCAAACTCAATCATGGCCTGCACGGCCGCATAAAGGCCAAGGCACGCCGCGAGGCTGGCGAGATCGGTCTTTCTTTTTGCGTTCATACCCGGTATGGTCATCTCTCTCACCTACACTTTCTCGCGCACATTTTTGCCTAGAAGGCCGGACGGTTTAAAGAGCAGGATGATGATCAGAATGGCAAAAGCCGCGGCATCGCGGAAAGTGGAGGAAATGAAGCCGCTGACCAGCGCTTCGATGATGCCCATAATGATGCCGCCCAGCATCGCCCCGGGAATAATGCCGATACCGCCCAGCACGGCGGCCACGAAAGCTTTGAGGCCGGGCATAATGCCCATCAGCGGGTCAATCGAGTTATAGTACACGCCGACTAACACCCCGGCGGCGGCGGCCAGGCTGGAACCAATGGCAAAAGTCACCGAAATGATGCGGTCCACGTCGATACCCATCAGGCGCGCCGCATCGGTATCGTAAGATACCGCCCGCATGGCCTTGCCCACTTTGGTGCGGTTGACGACATAGGTCAGCACGACCATTAGAATTAACGAAACGGTAAGGATAACGATCTGCTGGTTATTGACCACCAGCCCGCCAAAGTGGTACAGCTCGGCCGGGAAAACGGCCGGGAAAGTCCGCGGCTGTGGCGTCATCAGTAAGATGCCGCCGTACTCTAAGAGCAGCGATATACCGATGGCCGTAATAAGTACGGCGATTTTCGGCGCATGGCGCAGCGGACGGTAGGCGGCCCGCTCGATGATGATGCCGGCCGCGGCAGCAACAGCCATGGCAAAAACCAATGATGGGATAAACGGCCATTTAAATACGGTCGTAGCAAAAAAACCGGCATAAGCGCCCAGCATATAAATATCGCCATGAGCAAAGTTAATCAGGCGGATGATACCATATACCATGGTGTAGCCTAAAGCGATCAAGGCATAAATGCTGCCGAGGGAGATACCGTTAATAAGCTGCTGGCCAAGCTGCTGGGAAAATGAGCTGAATTCCATGCGCTCCCCTCCTCATAAATTCGGTAGTTAAACGTATCCAAGGTACACCCCGCCAATTGTAACATCCGCAAAAGGAAGGTTTTTCACAAGAATGGGGATTAGGCTCCCCTAACCCCCATTGGTTATGTGGTTGTTTTCATTACGGATTGATTTTTTCTTTAAAGATCTGTTTACCGTCTTTGAGCTCGATAATCGCCGCGCTCTTCACCGGGTTATGGTTGGCGTCAAGGGTAATCACGCCAGTAACCAACTGCAAGTTTTTGGTCTGCGCCAACGCATCTTTTATTTTAGCGGGTTCAGCGCTGCCGGCACGCTTAATGGCGTCGACGAGGAGCATGGCGGCGTCATAACCGAGCGCCGCCAAGGCGTCCGGCACTTGGCCGTATTCTTTCTTGTACGCTTCAACGAACTTCACGACGCGCGGGTCTTTGTCTTCCGGCGAGTAATGGTTGCTGAAGTAGGCGTTGTTTAGAGCAGCGGCGCCGGCGATTTCCAGCAGTTTAGGCGAATCCCAGCCGTCCGCGCCTAGAAGCGGTACGGTAATGCCCAGTTCACGGGCCTGTTTCACGATTTTGCCCACTTCTTCATAGTAAGCCGGGATAAAGATAACGTCCGGGTTAGCGGCTTTAATCTTGGTCAGCGTGGCCTTAAAGTCTTGGTCTTTTTGCAGGAACGCTTCTTTGGCCACTATTTTGCCGCCATTCTTGGTAAAGGTCTGCTCGAACACTTCCGTCAGGCCTTTGGAATAGTCCGAGCTGTTGTCAGTGTAGATAGCGGCGGTCTTGGCATTAAGCGACTTGCTGGCGAAGTTGGCCATGACCGAGCCTTGGAAGGGATCAATAAAGCAGGAGCGGAAGACCCATTCGCGCAGTTTGCCGTTTTCCACGGTAACACGCGGGTTGGTGGAAGTAGGTGTAATCAGCGGAATCTTGTTATCCTGGGCGACCTGTACCGCCGCCAGCGTATTGGTACTGGCGACCGCGCCGAGAACCGCGACTACTTTGTCTTGGGTGATTAACTTGGTGATGGCATTTGTGGACTCGGACGGCTCCGACTTATTGTCGGCCGCAATGAAGACAAGTTGTTTACCGAGCACACCGCCGGCGGCGTTCACTTCCTTAAACGCCAGTTTTGCACCGTTGGCCGCGGAGTTGCCGAAGGTCGCTACCCCGCCGGTGAGTTCAAAGTTACCGCCAATCTTTATTTCTTTTGCATCACTGCTGGTCGTAGACGATCCGCCGCAGCCGGCGACAAGCCCGGCAAACATCGTCAGCGCCACCGCCAGCCCCGTAAAGGACAGCCATTTCTTCTTCACGTTTACAATCCCCCTCGTCGTCAGTTATTAGCATTATTTACATCAGTCCGCAATTTTGCGCCCGCCCGGTCTTAGGCCTGCCATCCCCTCCTTTTGCGCCTCTGCCGGTGCTGAACTGCTTACAACTCTCATAAAGGAAAAACCCCGGCAGAAATACTCCTGCTACAGGAGGATTTTCCGCTAGGGTCTTTTCTACCCACGGTGTATGCCTGGTCTTCGGCGCCGGCACTTGTACCGCTCGGACCTGCCCGCCGCTACCGGCGCGGAACCCTAAGGTACACTCCTCGCAGATATTTGTTTCCTGTGCATAATTATATGAGGACTCTTTATAGCATGTCAAGTGTAATGGTGTAAAATTTTATTCTGCCCGCTGGTGCGGTACAGTATACACACCGCCGCAAATTTAGGGGACGTAGAGCAGACCATACGGGCGGTGGGTCACCGGCGCGAGTTTCACGAACGGCGCATCCAGAATTGCCCGCGTGTCACCGCCAAAATAGCGGCAGTAGTCCCCTACCAAACCCCGGATGGTGTCCCAGTCGGCATCGGTCAGCGGCAGGACGCTCACTTCCTTACCCAGGCAGTCGGTATCAACACGACCCCGGATGTAAATAACCCCGCCGTGCATACCTGTCCCGACATAATCGCCTACCGGCGGGCGGTCGTCTGCCCCCAGTCCCAGGACCAGGATGACGCCGCCGGCCATATACTCGCCCAAAAAGTGTTGGGCGGTGCCGCCAATAACGATGACCGGCTTCATCTCCCGGTAGGCTTTCATGTGAATACCGGCGCGGTAGCCGGCATAGTCGCGGATGAAAATGCGCCCACCCCGCATCGAAACACCAAGGACATCATTGACATGTCCGTGGATTACGATTTCCCCGGCATTGAGCGTGTTGCCTACCGCTTCCTGGCCGTTGCCGTAGACGGTAATGCGCGGCCCGTTGCCAAAAGCGGCCAAATCCGAGCCCGGCGTGCCGTAGATCTCGATATGCACCGGTGCGTTCACACCGGTGCCGATGTAACGCTGGCCACAGGCACCCTCCACCTTTACCGTGGCCGCGCCGGCCGCCACGGCGGCGCGGATCTCGTTATTCAGTTCCCGGTAGCTCAGCTTATGCGCGTCCACCACCCTTATGCTCATATCTATTACCTCCCCACCGGTTTTATGCCAAGAATGTCGAGCGTCTGAGCATCAAGGCCCACACCGCGCAGGCGCTCCCGGCTGCCGCGCAGCGATTCCAGGGCGTTGACCCCGAGGGCGCCGAGCATTTCCTTAATTTCCAGGCTCCACGCCCTGAGCAAATTGGTCAGCATCTTGGCGCCGATGTCAGGATCCAAGCGGCTGACCAGGTCATCACGCTGCGTAGCGATACCCCAGGCGCATTTACCTGTATGGCAGCGCTGGCACACATGGCAGCCAAGCGCGACCAAGGCAGCCGTGCCGATCGCTACGGCGTCGGCGCCGAGGGCGATAGCCTTGACGACATCGGCACTGTTACGGATGCCGCCGGCCACAATGATCGAAGCCCGGTTTCTGATTCCCTCGCGCCGTAGCCGTTCGTCGACAACGGCGAGCGCAATTTCGATTGGGATACCGACATTATCGCGGATCATGGTTGGGGCCGCCCCGGTACCGCCGCGAAAACCGTCGATGGAGACAATATCGGCGCCGGCGCGGACAACACCGGACGCAATGGCCGCGATGTTGTGAACGGCCGAAACTTTGACCGCCACCGGTTTTTGGTAATGGGTGGCTTCTTTGATGGCAAAGATAAGCTGCCGCAGGTCTTCAATGGAATAGATATCATGATGCGGCGCCGGCGACAGGGCGTCGGACTGCTCAGGAATCATGCGGGTCTCGCTGATTGCGGCGGTCACCTTTTCCCCCGGCAGGTGACCGCCGATGCCCGGCTTGGCGCCTTGGCCGATTTTGATTTCAATAACCGCCCCGGCATTGAGGTACTCGGCATGCAGGCCGAAGCGGCCGGACGCGCACTGGGTGATAATATGGTCGCCATAGGCGTAAAGGTCACGGTGCAGGCCGCCTTCGCCGCAGTTCATCAGCGTGCCGCTTTGCTTGGCTGCCGCCGCGAGGGCCTTATGGGCATTTAGGCTAACTGCGCCATAGGACATGGCGCCAAAGGTAATGGGCGTCTCCAGGCGGATTTGCGGCGGCAGCGGCTCGGCCAGCCGCGTTTTGCCCCCGTCGGTCGCCAGCTTTATCCGGTCGGGCCGCCCGCCCAAATACGTCCTGAGTTCCATTGGTTCGCGCAGCGGGTCGATGGACGGGTTGGTAACCTGGCAGGCGTCCAGCAGAATATGGTCCCAGTACACGGGATAGGGCTTGTCGCAACCGGTAGAAGTCAGCAGTTTGCCGCCTGTATTGGCCTGTTTATAAATATTATGAAGGTGGTATGGCTGCCATAAGGCATTTTCCTTGTAAGTGTAGGGGTTTTTAGTGACGGTAATGGCTTCCACCGGACAGGTAGCCACACAGCGATGGCAGGCTACACAGTTTTTGTGATCCGCTACGACGCGGCCCTCGAACTTGAGAGCGCCGAAACTGCATTCGCGCGCGCAGCGACCGCAGCGCACACAGGTTTCATCAATATGCACCTTGAACTCTGCCGGCAGTTTATGCATGGATAGCGCCTCCTTTCAAACGGCCGATGATTGGCGTGCCCGCCTCCGGGATCCAGATGCGGTCAGGGTTCGGACATACTTCGCGGATGGCCGCTTCCTCGGTGGCCACCAGTAACGTCGCCCCTTGCCGCGCCGCCACCATGGGGCGCAATTTGATGCGGTCGGTAAGGCCGATCAGTTCGCCGCTGCGGGCCACCAGGACGGAAAAGGGCCCATTGAGCAGCAGACTGCCATAGACGATGCGCAGCGCCCGAAGGAGCTGGCGCTCGTCGGCATCACTTATTTTGTCAATGTCCTTCCAGAACGGCGCCGCCAGCACTTTAGCCGCCAGCGTCACCGGCAGGCCGTGTTTGCGTACTAACAAGTCGAACGCATAAACCACTACTTCGGTGTCGGTCATGAGACTGCATTTATAGCCCTGCTCCTCCAGATAACGGTAGTTGATGCCGTAGGAGGATATTTCGCCATTATGCACGACCGACCAGTCCAGCAGGCTGAACGGGTGAGCACCGCCCCACCATCCCGGCGTATTAGTGGGAAACCGCCCGTGGGCAGTCCACATATAGCCTTCATATTCTTCCAAGCAGTAAAAGCGGGCCACGTCTTCAGGATAGCCAACGGCCTTGAATGCGCCCATATTCTTGCCGCTTGAGGCGACAAAGGCGCCGTCGATGGTTGAGTTTATCGTCATCACAATGTCAGTAATAAAGCACTCTTCATGAATAATTTCCCGGCGGCGCAGCGGCGGAATTTCCACAAAATACCGCCACAAGAGCGGTGAATCGCCGATCTCGGGAATTTTGCGCGTGGGGATCGGTTCGTCCTTAACCACCACAACCTTTTCCGCCAGAAAAGTTTCCGTTTCCGTCCGTGCCTTGCGGGAACTATACATCATGTGCAAAGCGTAATAGTCTTTGTATTCCGGGTAGATGCCGTAAGCGGCAAACCCGCCACCCAGGCCGTTAGAGCGTTCCCGCATGTTGGCGATAAATTTGCGGATGCGCTCGCCGTTTTCCCGCCGGCCATCCTCATTAATAAAGCCGGCAATCGCGCATCCTGAGGGTATCCGTTCGTCTCGTCCCAACATTCTCCCACCACCTCATTACATGGCAAAATATAACAGACAGGCTAAAAAGCGCAGCCGCGCCCTTTAGTGAAAGCGCCAAGGGCGCGAAGAACGCCCGCGCCGTCTACCATTTGCGTAACTTTGCTCTACCCTGGAAAGCGTAAAACCGCAAAGGACACAAAGAACACAAAGGGCTACGCGCGCGACAATTGTCGCGCGAGAGATTAGTTCAAAAGCTTACTTTTCATCGCTTGTGGTGCCAAATTATTGGTATGATTATCTTCGCGTACTCTGCGTTCTTCGCGGTTAAAAACTTATACTTTCTGATATAGCAAGGAAAAGACCCTGGCAAAAGATACCGGTTATCCGGGACCTTCCGCCAGGGTCTTTTATACCCACGGTGTAGTGCTGGCGCCACGCTGCACCTGTGCCGCTCGGTCCAGTCCGCCGTTTGGCGCGGAACCCTAGGCACTCTCCCAATATACTTTTGTATTTTTACCGAATACCCGTCTGTGTATTTTTATTATAAAAACAGCATTCTAGGCTGTCAATATGTAGCATATGTATACATCATCTGACTATTTATACAATTTTGTCCCTGGTTTGCGGACATCGCCATCGCGAATAGTATATTTCTGAAGGTCGAAGTACTCCATAAGCGGCAGCGCCACTTTTCTGGAGGTTTGTAAGAGATCGCGCAGCTGCGCGACGGTGATCGTCGGCTGGTTGGCAAAATGGCGCCGCAGCACATCGAGCGCCTGCTCCACCGCTTTGTGGTAGAGGACAAGGTCGCCGCCAATGCGCACCAACAGCCCTTCGCGCAGCAGCAGGTCCATGGCTACTTCCGCTTTAGCCGGCGGCAAATTCAGCTTTTCGGCCAATATGGCCGTATCAATGGAGAGCAGGCCGCAGGCGCTCAGGGCGTGGTCGACTTTGGCCGCCAGATCCTGTTTCCGGTCCCGGTGGCGTTCGGCATGCTGCGGGAGGGCCACCTCGGCTCCCCTGACCACAATAAAGCCGACTGCCTGCCAGTGCTCCACCAGGTGGTCAAAGGCTTTTTCGTCAAGGCCAAGCTGCTGGCGCAGCACTTCCCGCGCCATTCCTGGCCGGTCGGGCTGCGCCGCATGGTAGTCGGTCAGGAGACTGTGGCATTTTTCCCGCAACGCCGCGAGCTGCTCGGCGGTGAAATAATAGGCGCCCTGCCGCACAATCCGGCCGCCGGCGACCAGCGCCGCCAGCGCTCTATCAAGCGTTTTTTCCGACAAATACCCGGCTTGCCGCGCCAGTTCCCCGGCTTCCAGGGGCAGGCTGCTATCGGCCAGCACGGCATACACCAGCTTCGCCACATCGCCGCCCAGCACCTCGGCCCGGGCCACACGCGCCGGTCCGATCTCGCGCTTGCTCAGGCTGGGGGCGATTAAGATCGCGCCGCCCAGCAGGTGCTGCGGCGAATAAAGGCGCAGAATGCCCCGGTCTCCCGCCCCCGCTCCCAGGGGGCTTTCCAAAACCAGCCGGGCATAGTCTTTCGGCGCGTCCCGGAAAAAGTAGATGCGGCCGATCGACTCACCGGTGCCGAGATGCAGCCGGACACGCGCGCCGTTTTTCACCTCACTGCGCCAGGTAACTTTTACGTCCCAGACGTCACTGACCTGGCCGTGGCGGGGCGAGCTGAGGCACATCCCCCGCCCCACCGCGCCAAGGTCGACGCCGGCGAGATTGATGGCGGCCCGCTGGCCGGCCTGGATTTGTTCCACCTTTTGTCCGTGCCATTCGAGCCCCCGCACGCGCACCATTATTCCTGCCGGATATAAGGTCAGGCTGTCGCCGATTTTCGCCGTCCCGCTCAGCACCGAACCGGTAACGACGACGCCATAACCCTTTACCGTAAAGGCCCGGTCAATCCACAACCGAAACGGCGCGTCATTGTCCCGACCGGGCAGCCGTTCGGCCACCTGTCTCAAAATGGACCGCAGTTCGGCCAAGCCCTCGCCCGTAACTGCCGATACCCGGCACAGCGGCGCGCCGGCCAGAAAGGTGCCGGCCAGCAGGTTTTGCACGTCCTCGGCCACCAGGTCAAGCCATTCGCCATCGACTTTATCAATCTTATTCAGCACCACTACGCCCTGGCTGATACCGTACAGGTGGAGCATGGCCAGGTGCTCACGCGTCTGGGGCATGACGCCTTCGTCGGCGGCCACCACCAGCATCGCCATATCGATGCCGCCGGTCCCGGCCAACATATTTTTCAAAAACCGTTCATGGCCCGGCACGTCGACAACGCCGGCGACGATATCGTCAGAGAGGGGAAGAGAGGCAAAGCCCAAATCGATGGAGATGCCGCGCAGCTTTTCTTCCTTGAGCCGGTCGGTATCCGTGCCGGTCAGCGCTTTGATAAGCGCTGTCTTACCGTGATCAACATGCCCGGCGGTGCCGATGATGATATATTTCATTGTCCCGCTCCTTTCGCTAATTCCAGACAAGCCTGGCAAATCAGACCGGCATCCTCGTCCGTCAGACACCGCACGTCAAAAACGACCTGGTCGTCCTGAATGCGGGCGATGATGGGCACGCACCACTGCCGCAGCTGCCGCTCCAGGGCGACAGCACTAATACCTTGCGGCCGCACGGCTACGCCCCACCCGGGAAGGTCGACGGCCGGCAGCGCCCCCCCGCCGGCCTGGGCGGAAATTTCCGTCACGTCAACGCGCCAACCATAAGCCTGAAGGGGCGTCAGCCGCTCTTTCAGCGCGGCCGCCTTTTGCGCTAGCTCGTCCTGGGTTAAGCGCAACATGCGCTGCACCGGCACATCGCGGAGCGGATCGCCGACAGTGTAGTCAATGAGCGTGCCCTCAAGGGCGGCAAGCGATAGTTTGTCCATACGGAGCGCCCGCAGCAGCGGGTGTTTTTTCATGATCTCGATATAACGGCGCCGGCCGGCGATAATACCGGCCTGGCCGGCCCCGAGCAGTTTGTCGCCGCTGAATGTTACGATATCAACGCCGGCAGCGATGGATTCACGCACCGTGGGCTCACTCCAGCCGCCGGCGGCGAGCGGAACAAGCGTACCGCTGCCCAGGTCTTCGATAACCGGGATGCCGCGGGAATGCGCGAGCTTGACGAGCTCAGCCGTATCCGGCTGGGCGGTGAAGCCGACAATGCGGTAATTGCTGGTATGTACTTTGAGGACAGCCGCCGTATTCGCCGTTATCGCGTTGGCAAAGTCCGCCAAGTGGGTTTTGTTGGTGGTGCCGACTTCGACCAGAATGGCCCCGCCTTGCTGCATTACTTCGGGAATGCGGAACGAACCGCCGATTTCCACCAGCTGGCCCCGGCTGACGATGACCTCCCGCCCCTTGGCCAGCGCCGACAGGACGAGCAGAACCGCCGCAGCGTTGTTGTTGACCACCAGGGCGTCCTCGGCGCCCGTCAATGCGCAAATCCGGCCGACGACATGGGCGTAGCGGGTGCCCCGCTGGCCGGTGGCCAGGTCATACTCCAGCGTACAGTATCCTTCCATGACCTCCCGCACCGCTGCCGCCGCCCGCGCGCTGAGGGGCGCCCGTCCCAGATTGGTGTGCAGCACCACACCGGTGGCATTGACTACCTTGCGCAGGCTGCGGCCGCTTGCCTGCCGCAGCCACGCCCGGGCGGCGGCGATTAATGCGGATACGCTGATGTCGCAGTCCTCGCCGGCGCGCAGGCGTTGCCGCGCCTGGGCCGCCGCCTCCCGCAAGGCGGTGACGACGAGGTCGCGCGGCCACTCAGCCACGGCGGGATCTTTATACATTTCGCCCAGCAACCGGTCGATTGCCGGAATTAGTTTAAGTTTTTCCTGCATATGTTCCTCCCTGTCTGCCTTTTCCATTCCATTGTACTATACTTTGCCGCCACTCTCCAAATTATCCTGTTTTTCCTTATTCTGCCGTGCACCACGAATAAGGTGGCCAAATTTGTCGCATAATCATAGTAACAATATCAAATTGCCAGGGAGTATTTATGCTAAACAACCTGTTCAACCTTCCCAAACAGCCCCCCGAATTAAAATTCAACATACACCTGCCCAGCGCGATGCATGATATTGCGGCTACGGTTAGCAGCTATATCCGGGAGGCCGAGGCCGCCGGCCGCGAAATTGTCATCCTGTGCATCGGCACCGACCGCTCTACCGGCGATGCCCTCGGCCCCCTGACCGGCAGCAAACTGAAGACGCTGCACCATCATCCTTATATCTACGGGACGCTTGATGACCCCGTCCATGCCACCAACCTTCCGGCGATGATAAAGTTTATCGAAATCAATTTCGCCAATCCCTTTGTCATCGCCGTCGACGCCTGCCTGGGCCGACTGGAGAGCGTTGGCTGCGTTTCCCTCGGCCGCGGCCCCGTGAAGCCCGGCGCTGCGGTCAACAAAGAACTGCCGCCCGTCGGCGACGCCTATATCACCGGCATCGTCAACGTGGGCGGCTTCATGGAACACCTGGTCTTGCAGAGCACCCGCCTTAATTTGGTAATCAAGATGGCCGATATTATCGCGCACGGCTTGGCCTTCGGCCTGGGCGGAAGAAAAAATTGATTGTGCCCAAGTTATTCAACCGGTAAACCAATTAATTATTCACAGGCACCAAAAAATTTGAGCTCCGCTGGATAGCGGAGCTCTCACGCGCTAATCACAGGCGCTCGAGTTCTTCCACGATTTCCTCGGGCGTTTTGCCGGCAGCATTGATGACCGGCACCTCGGTTAACGTGTCCTGGCTGTTCATAAGGTTGATATCGGCGCCACTGACAATAATGGCATCGACGCCATGAAGACTGGCTTCGTCCAGGTCTACTACCTCGTAGCCTTCGCTTTCCAAAATATCAATCAGATTAGAGAGACTTTTTTCCACTGCGATTACACCGATACCTTGCACGCCTTTGCACCTCCGTATTTTTCATAAAGTATGAAGTATGAGGTATGAAGTATAAGGTTATGAAGTAAACGGGAAACGGAGAGTAGAAAGCGGTAAATGGTAAAGGGTGGAAACCAGGATTTAGCCGAGGCGTTCGGCCAGGGCGCTGGCCACCTGCTCCGCCGTAAGACCGGCGGCATTGATCATCACCGTGTTTTCCGCCAGCTTGCCGGCTGCCGCTTTGGCGCCAGGCTCGCCCGTATAGACCACGGCTTCGACAGGACGCACACAGTCGGCCATGTCCACCACTTCATAGCCGCAGGTACTTAAATGTGCTTTGATGTCGTCCAGTCCGGTTTCGACCGAAACCAACCGCAACATAAAAAGCACCTCCTGCACTTTTTTATAGTGTTTGCAGAGGTGCTTTTTTCATGCCTGTCAATCTTTTGCTGTTTACTTGGCCTTCGTTGCCGCGGCCTCTTCGCCGGCGCGGCGCATTTCGCAACCGCCCTTGAACACGGCGCCTTCGCTGATAATCAGCGTTCCGACTTTAATATCGCCATAAACCCGCGCTGTAGGTAACAGCTCCAATTTTTCCGCAATGTCCAGATTACCGTTAATCGTGCCGGCAATGGTACCGCTGCGCGCCTTGATTTGCGCCCGGACGGCGCCGGTTTCGCCGACCAGTAAATCACCGAGGGACTGAATTTCCCCTTCAAACTGGCCATCAATACGCACCGCGCCCTTGGTCGTAATCGTCCCCTTAACGCACGTTTCCTTGCCGACAATCGTTTCGACCTGTTCAATCGCCGCCTTCTTATTACCACCGCCAAACATACGTTCAACTCCCCTTCATTCATACTACAAAAAATTGGCGGGATTAACTGCGGTGCCGCCGACACGAACTTCATAGTGAACATGCGGTCCGGTGCTCACACCCGTGCTGCCCATATAGGCGATAATTTCGCCTTTCTTTACCCGTTGACCTGTTTCCACCAGATTTTGGCTGTTGTGGCCATAGATGGTGACAATCCCGTTACCGTGGTCAATCTGCACCATTTTACCATAGCCGCCGTACCAACCGCTGTACGTCACTACGCCATCGGCCGCAGCGACAATGGGCGTACCATAATCGCCGGCAATATCAATGCCGGGATGCCAATCGCTACCCCCGCCCCAGGGCGAACTACGCCAGCCGAAGCGAGAGGTAACCTCTCCGCTGGCCGGCCAAATTGACGGCGTTGCCGCCAATCTTGCATTGCGCTCAATTAAGCGGTCCCTTAAAGTCTCCAGACTCTGCTCCCGCACTTTGGCGATCTGCTGAAGATCGTTCACAACTGCGGCAATTTCACCAAGCTGTGGTTTCACCACGGGCCCGCCCTGACCGCCATGGCCGGCCGTAGGACGGCTGACGCCGGAACGGGAAGGGCCGGCTTCCTCGGCATTAACCAAGCGGCGAATTTCCGCATCAAGTTGATTGAGACGGTTCATGTCCTCCTGCAGGGCGGCCGTTGCTTTCGCTAACTGTTCAATTTGGGCGAGCTGAGCGCCGTTGACCTGGCGAAGCCGCTCCAGTTCGGCCTTTTCGGCCTGAGCAGTGTTGACCGTATGCCGGTAGTTAACCACCCCGCCGACTAATGCCACCAAGAGCATACAGAGAACGGCGGCAGTGATTTTTACCACGCGGATAGGGATCCGGATACTTTTTATGGCTTGCCCGTGATGGGGTACTATCATAATGGTGTACTCCCTACGGTCTGGCTGGCGGGGCCTGTTCGGTATGCTAGCCAACGGCATCACCTCTTTTTCGACAGGGATTAACAGGGGTACTAATCTAGAATATAATTCGACTTTGTTTATAAAATTCCTGCTTTTACCATAAATACTTTGCCAACAAATAGTGACAAGCTATACAACAAAATGCCACCAAACATGGGCGGCATTTTGTTTATTATGTCAACTTATAATAATTTCGGCCAGTTTGCGCTTGGGTACATGGTGAACCTGCCGCTCGTCGCGCCAATACTTGATGTCCCCGCCAGGACCAACCTCGTCAATCACCACTTCCTCCTTGGGACGGCCGAGGGCGAGAACAAGGACGATTTCGAGATGGTCGTCCAGCGCCAACACCTCTTTCAGTGCTTTGCGCTGGATATTGGCAATCATACAGCCGCCCAAGCCCCGCTCTACGGCGGCAAGCATGATCGTTTGGGCGGCAATGCCAATGTCGGCTACCGCCGCCAAATTAATGGTTTTGTCCTCCAACATAACGATATAGGCCGCCGGCCGTTCGCCCGGCGCCGGCCCCGGCCAGTCGGGCAAATACGCCGCCCAGCCCAGGGTTGGGAAAATGCGGTCATTGAGTTCCTTGTCGCTCGCCAGCACATACTTGAGGGCCTGCCGGTTAGCCCCTGACGGCGACAGCCGGGCGTGATCCACCAGCTCCAGTAATACCTCGCGGCTTACGGGGACATCTTCGTAAAAACGGCGGTAGCTGCGGTTTTTCCGCACCAGTTCCTTTAGCATATTCTCTCCTCCTTTATTCTTTTACCCGTACTGTCCGGGCCTTGTCCAAAGCCTCTTTTTCTTCATTGGTCAGGAAATAGCTTGACTGGCCGTTGATAATCGGTTTAGCGTAAACGCGCGAATCATCGCGGCCAAAAATACTGGACAGAACTACCCCGTTATCCTGGGCGTCCAGGAGGGCGATGGCAAAACTAAGATCGCTGCCCGTGTCATCAAACGCGTTGAAGCGCACAACGCCCACCCGCTGGACGCAGGTCTTGGTAATGGCGTCCAGGCGGCGGCACTGAGCGGCAAGGGTATTGACTTTTTCTACCGTCTCGCGCACTTCATCAATGTGGGCCATCAATAGCCGTTCAATATTGGTCCCTTCCATGCCTTGCATGAGCTTCTGGTAGCGCCGGTTAAGGCGGCTAAGTTTGATATTGATATTTATAAAGAAAATTAGGGCAATGAAAATCGTAACGGTAATGGTCAGCAGGATATAATGCAAATTGGCCATTACCAAGCCGCTTAAAAAGGTTAAATCCATAAATCTTCACTCCTGCGATGATACTAAGCCGGCCATAGCAGCGTCAAAATGGCCGCGACCGGAATGGCGGGCAGCAGATTAGCTACCTTGATTTTTTTTATCTCCAACATCATCAGGGCGATACCGACAATCAGCACTCCGCCCACTGCCGTCATCTCCGTAACAACACTTTCCGACAGCACGGCGCTCAGCGTACCGGCCAACAAGGTCAGTCCACCCTGGTAAACAAGAATAACAAGACTGGATAAGGCAACGCCGATGCCCAGGCTGGAAGCAAAGACTACCGACGAAATGGCGTCCAGCGTTGACTTGGCGTAGAGGGTCGTAGCATCGCCGGTCAAACCATCCTGCAGGGAGCCGACAATCGCCATGGCGCCCACGCAAAACACCAGGCTGGCCGTGATGAAGCCCTGCCCGGCATTGCCGTACTCACTGCCCAGCCGCGTGGTGACAAAGTCGCCCAACCGGTTAAGCCGTTCGTCAATGTCGATTGCTTCCCCCACGATGCCGCCAAACACCATGCTGAGAATGACAACCACTATATTATGTGTTTTGAAAGCCATCTGTAATCCAATGAGCAGCACCGCCAACGCCAGTCCCTGCATGACGGTCTGCTGGTACCGCACAGGGATGCCCCGTTTAAGCAGCAGGCCCACGCCCGAACCGACAAGTACAGCGACGGTGTTGACAATCGTCCCTTTCATCAGCTCACCCCTTTGCGGCAACCTGCCGGACAGCCCGGAGGGCGTCCTCAATTTCTTGTTCAGTTGTAAAATAGCCGGGACTGAACCGGACGGTCCCGGTCTGCAAGGTGCCAATCGTCTGATGGGCCCATGGCGCGCAGTGCAGACCGGCCCGGCAGATGATGCCATATTCATTTTCCAGTCGATAAGCCACTTCGCCAGTGTCCTGGCCGTCAACGGTGAAGGAAACAACAGCCGTTTGCTTTTCGCTTTGCCGTGGCCCATACACCGTTACTCCCGGTATGGTGGCCAACCCGTTAATCAGCTCTTCGGTCAACCGGCCTTCACGGGCGCGGATGACCTCCCGCCCAACCCGGCGGATAAACCGTGCGCCAGCGGCCAGCCCGGCCACGCCCGGCGTGTTGGGTGTGCCGCTTTCCAGCCGGTCCGGCAGAAGCTCAGGCTGCCGGTCGAGTTCGGACAGGCTTCCTGTCCCGCCGTAGCGGAGCGGCACAAGGTCAATGTCTTCCCGGATGTAGAGACCGCCGGTCCCTTGCGGCCCCAATAACCCTTTGTGGCCAGTAAAGGCCAACATGGCGATATTTTGCGAAGCCACGTCGATTTCTTCCACCCCTGCGGTCTGGGCCGCATCAACAATAAGCGCGGCGCCGTAGCGGGTCGCCAGCTTGCCGACGGCGGCCACCGGCATTATCGTACCGGTAACATTGGACGCATGGCACATGACCACCGCCCGCACCCCTTCCCGCAGCGCGGCGGCCATGGCGGCCAAATCGAGCTGGCCGGTTTGGTCGCAGGGGACGATGGTCAGGTCAACCCCCATGGTTTCAAGCTGCCGCAGCGGCCGGGCCACGGCGTTATGTTCCATCGCCGTGGTGACAACCTTGTCCCCTGGCCGTAAGTACCCAAAAAGGGCCATGTTGAGCGCATCGGTGGCATTGTAGGTAAAAACAATCCGGCTGGGGTCGGCCACCCCAAAGATAGTGGCCAATTCGTCCCGGGCTTCGTACAGGACGCGGTCGGCCTGGTGTCCGGCGCCGTAGCCGCCCCGGCCCGGATTGCCGGCCAGGTGGCGCAGACAGCCATCTACCGCCTGGTAAACCTCTTCCGGTTTAGGCCAACTGGTTGCCGCGTTATTAAGATAGATCATGGCAAACTCTCTTTCCGCTAACTTACTTGTCGTTGTATTAGAAAATATAATTGTTTACCCGCTCTTTTATATTTACTTACCGTCTAAAACCCGCCGCGCGGCCGGAAACGGCATGAGCACCCGGGGCAAGATCCCGTGGACATAGGCAATCAGGACACCGTAATTGACAATGGGAACGCCTTTTTCCCGGGCCACGGCCAATCGGTACAGCATTTCCCGCCGGTTGAGCATACAGGCGCCGCAATGAACAATCAGCTGGTACTGTTCTAAATCGGTCGGAAAATTACCGCCGCTCACCCATTCAAACTTGAGCTCGCCGCCTACTTTCTGCTGCAGCCAGCGGGGTATTTTCACCGTGCCAATATCATCTTTCTGGCGGTGATGGGTGCAGCCTTCGGCGATAAGGACGCGGTCGCCCGGCTTCAGCCCGTCAATCGCCTTGGCGCCGGCCACCAGTGTCTCCAAGTCGCCTTTATAGCGGGCAAACAGGATGGAAAATGACGTGAGCGTCACGTCGTCCGGCGTGACGGCCGCCACGTGCTTAAAAGCCTGCGAATCGGTGACAACAAGCCGCGGCGGCTGCCTTAAATTGGCGAGAGCATCCGCCAGCTGCGTCTCTTTGACCACCACCGCGATGGCGTCTTGGTCAATAACATCCCGGATGGCCTGTACTTGCGGCAGAATCAGCCGGCCTTTGGGCGCCGCCGAATCGATGGGCGTTACCAGCACGACGGTATCACCGCCGGTGATCAGGTCGCCGAGAATCGGCGGTCCTTCCCAGTTTTCCGGTGCATGTTTAATCATCTGCCGCTTGAGCTCTTCCACCCCTTGCTTGGTTTTAGCGCTCACGGCCACCATCGGTATCGCTAACCGTTTGGTCCAATTCAACGTTTCCGCTGCCGCCGGCTGGCCCATATCAATCTTGTTCACCACACCGATGACCGGAATGTTGCGCTTTTTCAGTTCCGCAACCAACCCTTCTTCCCAGTCGGATACACCCGCCGCCTGGTCGATCACCATCAGGGCCAAGTCGGTCTTATTGAGAACTTGTAGCGTGCGTTCGACGCGCAGCGCTCCCAGTTCGCCTTCATCGTCGATGCCGGCCGTATCAATAATGACCACCGGGCCGATTGGCAGTATTTCCATGGCTTTGTAAACAGGGTCAGTCGTCGTCCCCGGCACATCGGAGACAAGGGCGATATTTTGATTGGTCAAAGCGTTAATAAGACTGGACTTGCCGGCATTTCGGCGCCCGAAGATGGCGATGTGCAATCTTGCTCCCCGAGGTGTGTCCTGCATAAATATCCTCCTTATTATTCCCTGTTTGGTCGCTTTTGCCAACACAAATTAATGTGAACAAAAACGCCGGTGCGCCTTTTACTGAAACCGTCAAGGAAGCTAAGGACGCAAATGGTTACGGTAATTATTCGAACCGCCGAGGACGCAGCGGCGCGATCGCATCGCGCTGAGAAAACCATAAAAATCCTTCACGGTTTCATTTTCTCCACGGTTCTCTTCCTCTTAACTTTCCACTTGCCACTTTCTTCTTACCCAATTCAATGTTTCACATGAAACAATTATTCTTATACAACGATTGGTCCCCGGCGGCGGGTAGCGGCCGCCTGCTGGTGCGATTCGGACAAAATGTCCAGGATACGGTCCAAATCTTCCATGCTGTAAAACTCAATCTCAATCTTGCTCTTCAGCTTGCCTGGCTTGATTTTTACTTGCGTCCCCAGGAGCAGTTTTAAGCGATCCTCGGCTTCCGCCACAAAAAATTCTTTTTTCTCGGGCTGCGGCTGCTTTTTCTTGCGCGGTGCACTGCTGAGACGTTTAACCAATTCCTCCGCATCGCGGGCCGATAAATCTTCGGCGATAATCGTCTCAGCCGCCTCAATTTGCAATTCTTCTTTATCTAACGCCAATAACGGCCTGGCCTGTCCCACTGTCAATGTTCCACGTGAAACATGCTCCTGGACCGCCGGGGCCAGGTTCAAGAGCCGCACCATATTGGCAATCAACGACCGGCTGCGGCCAATCTTGCGGGCCACTTCCTCCTGCGTCAGGCCAAACTCGTCCATCAACCGCCGGTAAGCATTCGCTTCTTCAATGGGGTTTAGATCCTGGCGCTGCAGATTCTCGATAAGGGCGATTTCCGTCATCTCCGCGTCGGTATAATCCCGTACGACCGCGGGAATGGTTTTCAGGCCGGCCAGCTGGGAAGCCCGCCACCGCCGCTCGCCCGCTACCAGCTCATAGCCGTTCATGGTCTTGCGGACGACAATGGGCTGCACGACCCCGTACTGCCGGATTGATTGCGCCAGTTCTTCGAGCGCCTCGGGATCAAATGTGCGCCGCGGCTGAAACCGGTTGGGGGTAATTTCTTTTATGGCAATTTCATTGACCGGCTCATCGCCACCGGCCGGCGTCGCCGGAAAAAGGGCATCCAAACCGCGTCCCAGGCCACGGGCCTTAGTCATCGCCAATCACCTCTTTCGCTAAGTCAAAATAAACTTCCGCCCCTTTCGATTTCGGGTCATATTTGATGACCGGCTTGCCGTGACTGGGGGCTTCGCTTAGCCGCACATTGCGGGGAATAATGGTCTGATATACCTTATGGCGGAAATGATTTTTGACTTCATCCACAACCTGAATCGATAAATTGGTCCGAGCGTCAAACATCGTCAGCACCACCCCTTCCAGCGTTAGGATGGGGTTAAGGTTTTTCTGGACCAAGTTGATCGTATTCATCAGTTGGGTCAATCCTTCTAAAGCGTAAAACTCGCATTGGATGGGAATGATAACTGAATTGGCCGCCGTTAAGGAGTTAATGGTCAGTAACCCCAGCGACGGCGGACAATCAATGATTATATAGTCATATTTATATTTCACTTTATCAAGGGCCCGCTTCAGCTTCGTCTCCCGCGACATAACCGATACCAGTTCAATTTCGGCGCCGGCCAGTTGGATGGTAGCCGGCAGCAGCACTAGATTAGGGATTTCGGTCGGCAGCAGCAGGGTTTCGACCGGGACATCGTTGATCAGGGCGTCATAGACGCAGTGCTTAATGCTGGCCTTATTGACCCCGAGCCCGCTGGTCGAATTACCCTGCGGGTCGATATCGACGAGCATCACCTTTTTCCCCAGCTCGGCCAGGCAGGCGCTCAAATTTACCGACGTGGTCGTCTTGCCGACACCGCCCTTTTGGTTGGCAATGGCAATAATTTTGCCCAATTTTTTCACCCCAGAGCATACAAAATAGCATCCAAAATTCTCCTTTCATTTCAACGCTCTTTTCTTAATATCCTGCAAAAATTTATTCGGAAACCGATAAAATGTAGTTTACATAATTAAATAATTTCGCCACGGCTCCGCTCCCCCTTGACACCGCTTGGGAAAATATTCTATGATGAAAAAAACCGCAAAGATAATCATGCCAATAAATTGGCACCACAAAGGCATGAAAACGGATAGTCTGCGGCGAATATTTAGCTTGCGGCTGGGCGACAAAAGGACGTTGCGCACTAGCGCTTTGAGCCTGACGCAAAGATTGTCCTCAATCATTTGGTGCATCACTAACTGTCACCTCCTATTGGAGAGTACGCAGGGTAGAATACATCCCTAGAGATGATTGCACCAGTCGCAAAATAAGGCCGCAGAAGGAGAATTAGAATGAGTAATAATGTCCAGGTAGTTTATGAGCGGTGTTGCGGGTTAGACATTCACAAACGTAAAATTGAAGCCTGTGCCTTGGTAAATGAAAAAATGCGACGCAACAGTTTCGGCACTACGTCAGAACAGCTGCATAAACTTGCCGATTGGCTTAAAAAACATGAAGTGGAAATTGTAGCAATGGAAAGCACCGGTGTCTACTGGAAACCGGTTATCAATGTTCTGGAAGCCGAAGGAATAAAAGCGATAATAGTCAATGCCCAACACATTAAAAATGTACCTGGACGAAAAACCGATGTTAAGGATGCCGAGTGGATAGCTTCGCTTCTTCGCCATGGACTACTAAAACCAAGCTTCATTCCCGAGCGTAGGCAACGGGAAATGCGCGAAATCACGAGGTTACGCACAGCAAAAATTCAGGAACGTGCCCGAGAAATTCAGAGGCTGCAAAAATTCTTGGAAGGCTGCAACATAAAATTATCATCAGTGGTAAGCGATATAAACGGCGTAACGGCTAAAGAAATCATCAAAGCAATTGCTGCCGGTGTAAACGACCCGAAAAAACTGGCTGAATTATCCCGTGGCCGGTTGAGTGCTTCCCAGGAAGAACTTGAAACTGCCCTAGACGGAATAGTAAGCCCTGATATTCGCACTCTAATCCAGATCCAACTTGAAGCTATTGAAGCCTTAGATAAACAAATAGCATCACTAGACTTGATGATGGAGCGAATAGAACGAGAAGACGAAAATTTTAAGGAAGCCCTGGAGCTAATAGATACAATCCCTGGAATAGGGAAACGGATTGCCCAAGTAATATTGGCAGAAATAGGACTTGACATGAGCCGGTTTCCAAGCGACAAGCATATAGCCGCATGGTCCGGACTAGCTCCAGGGAATAACGAAAGTGCCGGAAAGCGAAGATCTGGGAAAGCTAAACCGGGCAATCCGCAACTTAGGTCGCAACTAGTTCAGGCAGCACATACTATAGCGCGGATGAAAAACTGTTATTTATCATCCTTATACCATCGAATAGCAGCCAGAAGAGGTAAGAAACGAGCTGCGGTAGCAGTAGCGCATGCAATCATTGTAGCCATATATCACATGCTGATTCGCAAGGAACCATATAAGGACCTTGGGGAAAACTATTTGTCGGAACAAATGCGTCGTAGCAAAATAAAAAGTTTAGTAAACCTTGTCAAAAACATAAAGAAACTGGACGACGATGTTCAATTCATTATTAGCGACCAAAGTATTCGGATAATAATTGGCGAAGAGGTTAAAGAGTTCTCAATGACAGGGTGATACACTAGAAAATCAGCTTTCTTTTGTACACCAGGCCTGTCAAAAAATAGATTTGTACAGGCTTAGTTTACTATTGCCTAAAATTGGGGTATGTCAGCTCTGTTGGCACACATCGTTTTCAGGGTAGGGCGCAAAGAACGCAAAGGGTATATCGGGCGCGACGCGTGCCGCGCCAAAAAATACTTAGCGCAACTTCGCGCTCTTCGCGAACTTTGCGGTTAAAAACTTATACTTTCTGATATAGTTAAAAACTATCATAACGTGAATACTCTTATCCAGAGCGGTCGAGGGACTGGCCCGATGACACCCGGCAACCGGCATTGCGCTTGGTGCTAATTCCTGCAGAATCTTATGGTTCTGAAAGATAAGAGGAAAGGACTGCGACCGGGCGCCCCCTTTCCTCTTGGAAAGGGGGTTTTTGGTACGCCTGTATATAACGCTCAGTTAACCAAAGTGGATATTAATGAAACACGGCGGTATGCCGGCCTGGCCCGGGCGGCCCGCTTTCCCGACGCTCTGCTCCGCCAGGCCTGCCTTGACGCTCAGGTCCTGGCCGTGCCGCGCGGGATCTGGCAGGTATATCCCTATTCACCGGCCGACGGCGTCATTCTCGCGCCTACTCCCCTTAGGCTTAGCGGCGCCAATATTGCCAACCACCTGGCCGGATCCGTACAAGTAGCCGTCTTGGCCGTCACCATCGGTGAAGCCATCGAAGCGGAAATCTCCCGCCGCTTTCGCCAAGGCGACGCGGCCGCGGCGCTGCTTCTGGATGCCGCCGGCACCACGGCGGTGGAAGCAGCGGCTGACCAGGTCAACGCGCTGATTAACCGGGAAGCGGCCCATCAGGGAATGACCGCGACCAAGCGGTACAGTCCCGGCTACGGCGATTGGGACATCACCGTGCAGCAGCACGTCGTGGCCCTCGCCGGCGGCGGCGCGATTGGCATTACGGTAACCGCTTCGTCCATGCTGATCCCGCGCAAATCGGTGACGGCCGTTATCGGCCTTAAACCCGGCAAACCAAACGGGCAGCCGACCTGCGCCGGCAATGTCTGCCTTACCTGCGGCCAGCCCAATTGTTTGGCCCGGCGTACATCATCACAGTGAAAGGATGAGCCACGATGATTTATCTTTTTGACGGCGCGATGGGCACGATGCTGCAGCAGGCCGGACTGACGCCGGGACAATGTCCCGAAGCCTGGAACTGCGAGCGGCCGGAGGTGGTAACCGCCATCCACCGCCGCTATGTTGAAAGCGGCGCCGCCATCATTGAAACCAACACCTTTGGCGCCAACCGCGTTAAACTATCCCATTACGGCCTGGCCCGCGACGTTGCCCGCCTCAATACCGCCGCCGTTCGCGCGGCCCGCGCGGCCGCCGGGCCCCACACCAAAATCGCCGGTTCCGTCGGCCCGACCGGCAAATTCATCGCCCCTCTCGGCGAACTCTCCTTTGACGAGGCCTGCGATGTCTTCGCCGAGCAGATTGCCGCTTTGGACGCCGCCGGCGTCGACTATATAATCATCGAAACCATTATCGACCTTCAGGAAATGCGCGCCGCGCTGCTGGCCGCCAAACAGACCACCCGCAAACCGGTCATCTGCCAGCTCTCGTTTGGTGCCGACGGCCGTACGGTCACCGGCACCGACCCGGCCACCGCCGCCATCGTGCTGGAAGCCATGGGCGCCGATATCATCGGCGCCAACTGTTCGCTCGGTCCGGCCCAACTGGTGCCGGTGGTGGAAGCCCTCGCCGCCCACACCAGCCGACCCGTTAGCGTCCAGCCCAATGCCGGCATGCCTGAACTGGTTGACGGGAAAACGCACTTTCCCATGGGTCCGGCGGAACTGGCTGCCTGGGCGCCACGCCTGATTGCGGCCGGCGCTAGCTATATCGGCGGCTGCTGCGGCACCACGCCTGAGCATATCAGGGCCATGGCTGAGGCCATCCGTCACCTGGGCGGCAGCGGTACTTCCGTCCGGACCGTAAGACAAGGCGTCGCCCTCACCAGCCGCAGCCGCACCGTTTGGCTGGGGCCGGGCCACCCGCCGGTTATTATTGGCGAACGCATCAACCCCAGCGGGCGCAAAGCCTTGGCCGCCGAAATCCGCTCCGGCAGTTTTCTGACCGTCAAGAAAGACGCCCTCGCCCAGGTGCAGGCCGGCGCCACCGTCCTGGATGTAAATATGGGCGTGCCCGGCATTGACCAGGCAGCGACCATGGGGCGGGCGGTACAGGAGCTGTCCATGCTGGTCGACGTTCCCCTGTCCATCGACACTACCGACCCGGCTGCCCTGGAGGCCGGGCTGAAAGCCTTCCCCGGCCGGGCGCTGGTCAATTCCGTGAGCGCCGAACCGGAACGGCTGGAAACATTCCTGCCACTGGCAAAAAAATACGGCGCCGCCGTCCTGTGCCTCCCCGTCGCTCCCGGCGGCGTACCCGCTACGGCCAACGAGCGGCTGGCCGTGGCCAAACAAATTGTTGAGGCGGCGCTCAAGGCCGGCCTGCGCCCCCAGGATTTACTCCTTGACGCCCTGGTTCTCACCGTCGCCGCCGAGGGACAGGCCGCCCGGGAAACACTGGCAACCTTGCGCTTGTATCGGGAGCATTTCGCCTATCCGGCCGTCATCGGCCTGAGCAATATTTCCTACGGTCTGCCGCGCCGCGACCTGATGAATGCCGCCTTCTGCGCCATGGCCCTGGCGGCCGGACTCGACGCGCCCATCCTTAACCCTTATGACCCGCTGATGCAGGACATGCTTGCCGCCGCAGGCGCCCTGCTGGGTTATGACGCAAACGGCAAAAGCTACAGCGAACGCTACGGGCGCGCGGCGGCGCCTTCACCGGCGGACCCGGCAGCGGAAGAAACAGGCGATAAGCTCGACCAAATCCGCCAGATGGTCATCCGCGGCGAAAAAGAAGCTGTCACGGCCGCGGTCCAGGCCGCCCTGCAGGCGGGCTATTCGCCCTTGGACATTACCGACCGGGCGCTGACGGCGGCCATGAACGAAGTGGGCGAAGCCTTTGGCGCCGGCCGCTGCTTTTTGCCCCAGGTGCTGCTATCCGCCGAAGCCATGCGGGCCGCCTTTGAAATAATCAAAACAACCTTGCCGCCCAATGCCGCCAGCCGGGGCACGGTAGTGCTCGCCACCGTCAAGGGCGACATCCACGACTTGGGGAAAAATATCGTCGCCACCCTGCTGGAAAATAGCGGGTTTACCGTCATCGACTTAGGCAAAGACGTAGCGCCGGAGGTGGTTGTGGCGGCGGCCCGCGAGCACGACGCCGACGTAGTGGGCCTGTGCGCCCTCATGACCACCACCATGCCCCAGATTGACGTTACCATCGCCGCCCTGCGCGCAGCCGGCTGCCGGGCCGCAACAATCGTCGGTGGCGCCGTCCTGACCGCCGAATACGCCGCCCAGGCTGGCGCCGATGCTTATGCCGCCGACGGCGTCGATGCGGTCAACAAAGTAAAAACCCTGCTGAAAAAGAGCCGCCATGCCTAGCCTTACCCTCAAACCAAGGTGTGTCAGTAGGTCTGACACACCTTTAATTTAGACAATAGTAAATTAAGCCTGGACAAATTCCTTTTTGCCAGGCTTGCATACATCAAAAGTAAAATTGCAAAAAAACAACAGCTGTGAACTAACATGAAAATATAGCAATTGTCAGAATTTCCAAAATATGTTATGGTAGTTAAAGATAAATCAGCGGGGTTGGCGATTACGGCGGGCCGGCCGCACAGGGAGAGGATGGCTGGGTATGGGAGTCGATTTACGGCAGGAGATTATCCGCATCAATAACAATCTCAACATTGGCATGTTTGGCACTGGATTGCGAAAGCAACGTGTTGTCATGGCCGATGACGACAAAATTTTGATCACGGCCGATCACAAACGGATACCGGTACTGTCAGTTTTGGATCAGCAGCAGCGTCATATTACTCGGGTTATCGACGCAGCAATTTTGGATGAATACAAGCGGCGCCTCAAAGAAGCACTGATTAACCAGCTGCAGCTTCCGGTCAAAGCCGTATTAAAGGATTATGACCCTGAACATGAACTGGCTATTACCATCATCATTTTGAGTCAGCCATTGGCCAAAGAAATAAAATAGGCTGATCAGAAAATATTGTTAAAACTTTTATAATATTCTATTTGTTTAGCAGGAAAATAAAAATTCACGGCGAATACGGCGATTATACAACTCATCAAAGATGAGCGGTTAAAACTATATATTCGGTGGGCCGTAAGAGCTCTGCGGAGAGCTGAAAGCTACCCTTTATCGAGCGAAGGGCAAACATGCGCATAGGAGCGTTTGTTCGCACCAGAGCATTCGATGAGGGTAGCTTTTTGTGTTAAAAAAGGGGGGACAAGAAAAACGGCGCGGGTTTTAGAAAAGCCATCGGGGAGAAAAAGAAAGGGGGGGATTTATGGCAAAAGTCAAAGATGTATTGGATGCGCTTGACAAAATTACCGGCGGACGTTGTGTAAAAAACATCGATGATATTTTCAGCGGCAAGAATCAGTTTGTTGTCAATAAGACGTCAAATATTCCCGGTAAGGCCTGTATCGAAACGCCCGGACTGGTATGCGGCAACCTTGAGGCCGAGGTCAAGAAGCTCGCGGTAACGATGACATTAACGGAGTGCAACATCGAATTGGCCGGAGCTACCGGCGTAGATGCTATCGTAGCGCATCACCCTGTCATGGAGGCGGCAAATTCCGGCGGCGTTACGATGCGTAACTATCTCAACTTGTACGGACTCAGTGTTTTTGAACTTCACGAGGCATTCCACGGTCTTCACCCCGGCATTGCCTTCATCCATGGCCACAAGGCGTTCCGGGTAGACATTGCGTACGGCGGAATACCGGGCAACATTCTTTATGTTGGCAAGACGCTTGACGAAGTAAAAACCCTTGGCGATATCTTAGACAGACTGAACACCTTTATGGGGTTAGATGAAGAACACAAAATGCTCATAGCGGAGCGAAATTCCCGTTCGTGCAATCAGATTATGGAAACCAATGTGGCAACAGGTGGCAAAATATTGGCAGGCAACCGGGACAATCCAGTCAACACCGTCATTCATATCTTCCCCCATACCGGCTTCACACCGGAACACCTTGTCAAGGTCAAGTGTGAACATCCTGAGGCGGATACAGTCTTGGCTTCCATTAGCCGTGTACGAGAGAATAGTGCCTTGGTCGCCAAGGCCAAAGAGCTTGGCATGAATTTTATTATTGGCAATTCGCATGCCATGGAGATTCTGGAAAATGGTCTGCCGCTGGCTGTGGCAATTAGAAAATTACTGCCTGACGTAGAAGTTGTTTTGTTCCGTGAGCGGATTACGTCTACCCCGATTACGATGGCAGGAACGCCAGCGATCCGTGAATACGCTGAAAATATTGCCGAGCGGTTTTTGCTGCCCAATGCGGCGAAAGTGAAATAAGCGCAAACATAATTCATGAACGGACTTGGTGTTGGCGATGGCCTGGCAGCAACTGCTGCCTGATGAAAATGTTTATTATTCCGGCGCTATTTTGTTGGCCGGGAAACAGCTGAGAGGATGAGATAAGGAGGTGTTCACCGGATAGCCGGGAACGTCACAAGAGAGCACCAGAATAACAAAATGGGACCAGAATAAAAAATTGGGCTGTAAGAACAGCCCT